>JBIJED010000587.1:0-2555 GCA_044343785.1 Azospirillales bacterium
GTCTCCAGGGAGGCCTTCGACGCCTGGGTCAGGAAGGCCCAGGGCGGCGACTACACCAGCCCGGCGATGGCCGCGATGAACGCGCCGTCGCCGAACCAGACCGCCCAGGTCTCGAACTGAATCCGTTCCGGAGGGTACAAGCGATGGGCCAGGGTGCCGCGTCTCACGCGCACGACGACCACGACCACAAGCCCGGCTTCGTGGCGCGGTGGCTGTTCTCGACCAATCACAAGGACATCGGGACGCTCTACATCATCTTCTCGGTGATCGCCGGCCTGATCGGCGGCGTCTTCTCCGTCATCATGCGGATGGAGTTGCAGGAACCCGGCATGCAGTACCTGGCCGACGGTCAGGCCTGGAACGTCTACATCACCGCGCACGGCCTGATCATGGTCTTCTTCGTGGTGATGCCGGCGCTGATCGGCGGGTTCGGCAACTGGTTCGTGCCGCTGATGATCGGCGCGCCGGACATGGCGTTCCCGCGGCTCAACAACATCTCCTTCTGGCTGATCGTCCCCGCCTTCCTGCTTCTGCTGGGCTCGGCCTTCGTCGGCCAGGGTGCGGGCACGGGCTGGACGATCTATCCGCCGCTCTCCTCGGCCGGCCCCGGCGGGCAGTCCGGGCCTTCGGTCGACATGGCGATCTTCGCCCTGCACCTCGCGGGCGCCTCGTCGATCCTGGGTGCGGTCAACTTCATCACCACGATCTTCAACATGCGCGCACCCGGCATGACGCTGCACCGCATGCCGCTGTTCGTCTGGTCGATGCTGGTCACCGCGTTCCTGCTGCTGCTGGCGGTGCCGGTGCTGGGCGGCGCCATCACCATGCTGCTGACGGACCGCAACTTCGGAACCCATTTCTTCGATCCGGCCGGCGGTGGCGACCCGGTGCTGTTCCAGCATCTCTTCTGGTTCTTCGGCCACCCCGAGGTCTACATCATGATCCTGCCGGCATTCGGGATCGTGAGCCACATCGTCTCGACCTTCTCCAAGAAGCCGGTGTTCGGCTATCTCGGCATGGCCTACGCGATGGTCGCGATCGGCGTGGTCGGGTTCGTGGTGTGGGCGCACCACATGTTCACGGTCGGCCTCGACGTGGACACCAAGGCCTATTTCACCGCCGCCACGATGATCATCGCGGTCCCGACGGGCGTGAAGATCTTCAGCTGGATCGCCACCATGTGGGGCGGGTCGATCCGGTTCGACACGCCGATGCTGTTCGCGATCGGCTTCATCTTCCTGTTCACCGTCGGTGGCGTGACGGGCGTCGTCCTGGCCAATGCGGGCATGGACATCGTGCTGCACGACACCTACTACGTGGTCGCGCACTTCCATTACGTGCTGTCGCTGGGCGCGCTCTTCGGCATCTTCGCCGGCTGGTATTACTGGATCGGCAAGATGTCGGGCCGCCAGTACAACGAGACGCTGGGGCGCATCCACTTCTGGCTGTTCTTCATCGGCGTCAACGTGACGTTCTTCCCGCAGCACTTCCTGGGTCTGGCCGGCATGCCGCGCCGCATCCCGGACTATCCGGACGCGTTCGCGGGCTGGAACTACATCTCCTCGCTGGGCTCCTACATCTCCTTCGCCAGCGCGATCCTGTTCGTCTTCATCGCCTTCCACACGCTCCTGGCCGGCCGTCGCGCCGCGCCGAACTACTGGGGCGAGGGGGCGACCACGCTCGAATGGACGGTGTCCTCGCCGCCGCCGTTCCATCAGTTCACCGAACTGCCCCGCGTCCGCTGACGCCGGGGTGCGACAAGGGGGCCGCGTCGTTCGCCCGGCGCGGCCCCATCCGATGACGGGATCCCACTTCGTCCGTTGATGCCGACATGACCGACACCACCCTCGACGCAGCCCCCGCCCCCTGCGCACCGGTTTCCGCCGGGGCCGACGTGCGCGACTTCGTCGACCTGCTGAAGCCGCGGGTCATGTCGCTCGTCGTCTTCACCGGGTTCGCCGGGATGTGGGTGGCGCCCGGGTCGCTCCACCCCGTCATCGCCCTCGTGGCCATTCTCTGCCTCACCATCGGGGCCGGGGCCGCCGGGGCGATCAACATGTGGGCCGACCGCGACATCGACGCGGTGATGTCGCGCACCCGCGCGCGTCCCATCCCGTCGGGCCGCGTTTCGGCCGATGCGACGCTCGCGTTCGGGGTGGTGCTGTCCGTCTTCTCCGTCCTGGTGATGGGCCTCGCGGTCAACTGGGTGGCCGCGGCCATCCTCGCGGGCGCCAACCTGTTCTACGTCTTCGTCTACACGATGTGGCTGAAGCGGCGGACGCCGCAGAACATCGTGATCGGCGGCGCGGCCGGCGCGATGCCGCCCCTCGTCGGCTGGGCCGCAGTGACGGGCGAGATCGGCTGGCCCGCGTTGATCATGTTCGGCGTCATCTTCCTGTGGACTCCGCCCCACTTCTGGGCGCTCGCGATCGTCAAGTTCGACGACTACGGCGACGCCGGAGTTCCGATGCTGCCGAACGTCGCCGGCATCCGGGCGACCACCCTGCAGAGCATCGTCTACGCGGTCTTGTTGCTCGTCTTCTCGCTGGTGCCGC
>JBIJED010000588.1:0-2552 GCA_044343785.1 Azospirillales bacterium
ATTTTCTGACCCATGTCAGGCGGCCTCCTCGGTGGTGGCTTCGGCGCGCTCGCGGACGATGATCGTCAGGTTGGAGAACGGCTTCTCCACCCGGCTCGACCGGCCGCGGCCACGCGCGTGGAAGCGCTTCATGACGAGCGTCTTCCCGACCGTCGCCTCGCGGACGAACAGACGGTCGACGTCCAGCTGATGATTGTTCTCGGCGTTCGCGATCGCGGCCTGGAGGACCTTCTTGACCTCGTTGGCGACGCGGCGCTTGGAGAACGTCAGGTCGGCGAGGGCCGCCTGCGCGGCCTTTCCCCGGATCAGCTGGGCGACGAGGTTCAGCTTCCGCGGGCTCGTACGGATGAGCTTCGCGTACGCGCGCGCCTCGTTCTCGGCCACCCGGGCCGGATTGGCGAGCTTGCCCATGATTACTTCCTCTTCGCCTTCTTGTCCGCCGCGTGACCGTAGTAGGTCCGCGTCGGCGAAAACTCACCGAACTTGTGGCCGATCATGTTCTCGGTCACGAGCACCGGCAGGAACTTATGGCCGTTGTAGACGCCGAAGGTGAGGCCCACGAACTGCGGCAGGATCGTCGAACGACGCGACCAGATCTTGATGATCTCGTTGCGGCCCGACGCCCGGGACTTCTCGGCCTTCTTGAGGAGATAGCCGTCGACGAACGGCCCCTTCCAGACGGATCGTGCCATGGATCACACCCTCACTTGGCGTTCCGGCGGCGCAGGATGAACTTATCCGTCCGCTTGTTGCTGCGCGTCTTCTTGCCCTTGGTCGGCTTGCCCCACGGCGTGACCGGATGGCGACCGCCCGAGGTGCGGCCTTCGCCGCCGCCGTGCGGATGGTCGATCGGGTTCATCGCGACGCCGCGGACCGACGGGCGGACGCCCAGCCACCGGTTCCGGCCGGCCTTGGCGATGACGACGTTGGAGTTGTCGGGGTTCGAGACCGCCCCGATCGTCGCCATGCAGTCCGACCGGACGATGCGAAGTTCGCCCGACGCCAGCTTGATCTGCGCGTAGCCCTGGTCGCGGCCGACGATCTGGCAGTAGGTCCCCGCGGCACGTGCGAGCTGTCCGCCCTTGCCGGGCTTCAGCTCGACGTTGTGCACGATGGTGCCCACCGGGATCGACTTCAGCGGCATCGCGTTGCCGGGCTTCACGTCGACCTTCTCGCCGGCGACGACCTGGTCGCCCGCCTTCAGGCGCTGCGGCGCCAGGATGTAGGCGAGCGAGCCGTCGGCGTACTTGATCAGCGCGATGAAGGCGGTGCGGTTGGGATCGTACTCCAGCCGCTCCACCGTCGCCGGCTCGTCGAACCGGCGGCGCTTGAAGTCCACGAGACGGTAGCGCTGCTTGTGGCCGCCACCCATCCGGCGCGCGGTGATGCGGCCTGTGTTGTTGCGGCCGCCGGAGCCGTGGAGGCCCTCGGTCAGCGACTTGACGGGCTTGCCCTTCCACAGCTCCGACCGGTCCACCTGCACGAGCTGGCGGAGCGACGGGGTGATCGGGCGGAACGTCTTCAATGCCATGGCTGTCGACCTCCCGTCAGACGCCCGTGGCGATGTCGATCGACTGGCCCTGGGCCAGCGTCACCACCGCCTTCTTGAAGTCCGACCGGCGTCCCATGATGCCGCGGAACCGCTTGGTCTTGCCCTTCTGGATGAGGGTGTTGACCGCGGTCACCTTGACCTTGAACAGCCCTTCGACGGCCGCCTTGATCTCCGGCTTCGTGGCGTCGAGCGGAACCCGGAACGTCACCTGGTTGTGCTCGGAGACGCGCGACGACTTCTCGGTGATCACCGGGGAGAGGATGACGTCGTACATCCGCTCCTGGGTGAGCTTCGGCTTCGGCCAGATCTTCATTTCAGGCGGGCCTCCAGCTGCTCGACGGCGTTCCGCGTCAGGACCAGCGTGTCGTGCCGCAGGATGTCATAGACGTTGGCGCCGTGCTCGGGCAGCACGTCGATCTTGGGAATGTTGCGCGCCGCGCGGACGAAGTTCTCGTCGAGGTTCGACCCGTCGATGAACAGCACGTTCTCGAACCCGAGCTTGGCGAACCGGGCCGCCAGCGCCTTGGTCTTGTGCGTGTCGGTCTTCGCCACGTCGAGGATGACGAGCTTGCCCTCCTCGCGCTTGGACGACAGCGCCGTCTTCAGCGCGAGCTTGCGCACCTTCTTCGGCAGGTCCGTCGCATGGCTGCGCGGCGTCGGGCCGAAGATCACGGCACCGCCGCGGAACTGCGGCGACCGCAGCGACCCCTGGCGGGCGCGGCCGGTGCCCTTCTGCTTGTAGGGCTTCTTCGTCGTGCCGGCGATCTGGCTGATGATCTTGGTCGCGTGGGTTCCCTGGCGCCGCTTGTTCAGCTGCCAGTTCACCATGCGGGCCAGGATGTCGGCGCGCGTCGGAAGGCCGAACACGTCCGCGGACAGTTCGATCTGGCCGACGGTCTCGGCGTCGAGGTTGAGGATGTCGAGCTTCATGGGATCAGCCCTCCTGCGCGTCGGCGGCCGGCGCGTCGCCCGAGGGCGCGGAGGCCTTCAGCGCGGCCGG
>JBIJED010000590.1:0-2544 GCA_044343785.1 Azospirillales bacterium
GGTTAGGCCGGGCCGGCCGCCCCGACCAGATCCGATAGGAGGGGGGGAGGACGGCGCCGCGCGAGGGTGGTAGCGCCCCACCGGAAGGAAACCGGACGTTCCGTCGGATCGCGGCATGGACAGGCGACAGTTCCTCGGCACGACGCCGGCGGGCGCATGATCGACGCACCCGAGCCGACCGACATCCTGAACGGGTTCGAGGCGGGGCGCGTGCTGGTCGACGGGCAGGCCGACGCGGTCGCCGTCGTGCCGCCCGGCGTCGTCACGCTGCTGCCCGTCTCGCGATGGTTCACCCAGATCACCCGCGCCGGCCGGGTGCTGGCGTCGACGAACCGGTGTGGGCGGTCGGAGGCGAAGCGCAAGCTGTCGCCCTCCGCCAGCACGTGGCGTCGGCCGTCCAGAAACAGCTCGATCCCGCCCTCGAGGATCAGCCCGCCGTGGCGGCCCGGCTCCTTCAGCGTCTCGTCCGTCTTCGCCCGGATGTGCGGCGACAGCTTCGCGCAGAAGGAATGGCTGATCATGATCGGCTTGGAGCAGGCCTCCATCGCCTCCACCGCCGTCACCCCGCCCCTGGTGGTGCGCTCGAAGTGCGCGTCCGACGCCTCGACGTCGGGTTCCTGCGACACCCTGCACCCGGGCGCTTCTCTCGGCCGTGCCGATCCCCGATCCGCTCCTCGAGGCCGACCGCCAGCGGATCGTCCTGCCGGGCGACGTGCCGAGCCCCCTCGACCCGCCGTCGGGATGCCGGTTCCGGACGCGGTGCTGGAAGGCGGTCGCCGCCTGCGCCGGGACGGCGCCGACGCTCGACGGGAAGGCGCCCGGCCACGGGGCGCCTGCGCCGGGACGGCGCCGACGCTCGACGGGAAGGCGCCCGGCCACGGGGCGCCTGCGCCGGGACGCGGCGACGACCCGGCCCGCCTGAGGCGGGGATCGCCGGGCGGTCCCGGGGTTTCAGTCCGCGGCGAGGATCCGCACCGTCCCGCTCGCCGTGCGTCCGTCGGCGTCCATCAGGCCGATCCGGGTGAAGCCCTCGCCTTCCGGGCGCCAGACGGTCGGCGCGCCGGGGGCCGCCGGGGGCAGGGGGCGTCCGTCGACGTACCAGACCAGCGGCGCCCGCCCGCCCGCCGCCTCGAGCGGAACCGGCTGCAGCCCGTCCGCGCGCCGGCGCAGCGACAGCACCGCGCCGTCGGCGGGAAAGCCGAGGCGCGGACGATCGGCGTCGGCCCGGGCGGGCACGAGGGCCGGGCGCGGCGCGGCGCTCCCGCCCGTGATCCCGCCGTCGGCCATGGCGGCGCAGCAGGCGACGGGCGGCAGGCCCCGCAGGTCGGGGATCAGGTCGAACGCGCGGAACAGCAGCGGGGCGGCGGCGCCGCGGCCCGTCTCCCGCGGGCGGGGGGTGCCGTCGGGCCGGCCGACCCAGACGCCGACCGCATGGCTCGCCCCGTAGCCGATCGCCCAGGCATCGCGGAAGCCGTAGGAGGTTCCGGTCTTGAAGGCGACGAGGCGACGGTCGCCGGTCGCCCGCGCGTCGGCCACCCGGTCCGGCCGCGGCGCGTCGAGGAGGATGGCCGTCACCGCCGCCGCCGCCTCGGCCGAGACCAGCGGCGACAAGGGCGTCGGCGCGGGCAGGGGAACCACGACCGGCGGCCGGTGCGCGCCCTCGCCGGCGAGCGCCGCATAGGCCCCGGTCAGCGCGGCCAGCGTGGTCCCCGCCCCGCCGAGCGCCACCGCGAGGCCGGGGGACCGGCCGTCGGGCAGGACGATCGGCACGCCCGCCGCGCGCAGGCGGCCGACGAACGCCTCCGCCCCGATCAGGTCGAGCGCCTCCACCGCCGGGACGTTGAGCGAGAGCTGGAGCGCCCGGGCGACCGTGACCCGGCCGTGGTGGGCGCGGTCGAAGTTGTCGGGCCGATAGCTGGCGAAGCTGCGGGGCGCGTCGTCGACGATCGTGCCCGGCGCCATCAGCCCCGCCTCGAACGCCAGCGCGTAGATCAGCGGCTTCAGCGTCGATCCCGGCGAGCGGACCGCGCGCGCCATGTCGAGATGCGCGCCCGCACCCGTTCCGTGCCCGCCGACCCAGGCCAGCGTGCGGCGGGTGCGGACGTCCACCGCGACGATCGCGACCGTCGCCCCGGGCTCGAGGCGTGCCGCCTCCTCCCGGGCCAGCCGCTCCAGCCGGCGCTGGAGCCCGCCGTCGAGCGTGGTGGCGATTTCCGTCCCCGGCGCCGACCGGGCGAGGCGCCGGGCGAGGTGGGGGGCGTGGCGTGGCGGGTCGCGCCGCCGCGGGGCCACGACCGCCGCCGCCGCCGCCGCGTCCTGCCCCGTCCGACGCAGGATGGCCGCGGCGACCGCGGTCGCGCGGTCGGGATGCCGGTCCGGGCGTCGCGCCTCCGGCGCCTGGGGCAGGGCGACCAGCAGCGCCGCCTCCCCGGGGTCGAGGTGGCGCGGCGGCTTGCCGAACCACACGAGGCTCGCCGCCCGCACCCCTTCCACGTTCCCGCCATAAGGGGCCAGGGTGAGGTACATGGCGAGGATCTCGTCCTT
>JBIJED010000589.1:0-2544 GCA_044343785.1 Azospirillales bacterium
CCCCGGGGGGGGAGGGGACGCGGTTTGACGCTCGCGCTCTTCTTCTCCCCTCCCCCCCCCGGGGGGAGGGGCCGGGGGAGAGGGGGTTCCACGCTCCGACGCCCGGTCGTCCATCACCCCACCGCCCCCGCCGCCCGAAGCGCCGCGATCTCCGCCTCGCCGTACCCGGCCTCCGCCAGCACCGCGTCGGTGTGCGCGCCCAGCGACGGCACCGCGCCCTCGGCCCGCGGCGGGTCCGTCTCGGTCCGGATGCCGGAGCCCGAGACCGGCACCGGCGCCTCCATCCCCGGCACGGTCGCCGAATAGAAGAACCCGCGCGCGGCGAGGTGCGGGTGGTCGGAGACCTCCAGGATGTCGCGCACCTTCGACGCCGGCACCTTGGCCGCGGCGAGGCGCCCTTCGAGGTCGGCGGCCGACCGCTCCGCCATGATCCCCGCCAGCACCTCCCGCAGCGCCGACCCGTTCTCCACCCGCGCCCGGTGGGTCGCGAAACGCGGGTCGGACAGGATCTCCGGCCGCCCCAGCACCGCGAACAGCGCCTCGATCTGCGGCTGGTGGTTGGCGCCGATCGACAGCCATCCGTCGGCCGTCCGGTAGGTGTCGGAGGTGGCGACGAGGCGGAAGCCGCGGTTCCCGCGCCGCGGCGGTGGTGCCCCCGCGATCCGCGCCGTCGCCACCGCCTGCGGCATGAGGGAGAGGAGCGCGTCGAGCATCGCGATGTCGATCGCCTGCCCCTCGCCCGTCCGCTCGCGCCGCAACAGGGCCGCGACGATCGCGTGCGCCGCCAGCACGCCCGAGAAGCAGTCGGCGATGGGGATGCCCACGCGCAAGGGCTCCTGCTCCGGCTCCCCGTTCATCAGCATCACGCCCGACATCGCCTGCACGATGTGGTCGTAGGCCGGCCAATCCCTGAGCGGCCCCACCTGCCCGAAGCCGGAGATGGAGCAGTGGACGAGACGCGGGCGCGTCGTGCGCAGGCCCGCGGCGTCGAGGCCCAGCTTCTTCGCCACGCCCGGGCGGAAGTTCTCCACCACCACGTCGGCGTCGGCGGCGAGGCGGCGGACGACCGCCCGCCCCTCCCCCTTCGCGAGGTCGACCACGATGGAGCGCTTGCCCGCGTTCACCGCCACGAAGGGCGCGGACATGAGGTGCAGGCCCGCGTGCTCGGTGTAGTGGCGCATGTCGTCGCCGACCGCCGGCCGCTCCACCTTCACCACGTCGGCACCCTGCATCATCAGGTGATGGGTGCACATCGGCCCGGCGATGGCGTGGGTCAGGTCGAGGACCCGGATGCCGTCCAGCGGCCTCATGCGGCACCCCCGCCGGCCGCGCGCTTTCCGAAGCGCAGGACCATCGCGATCATCACCCCGTTGACGACCGCCATGAGGACGGCCAGCGCCGCCACCTGCGGATAGGAGCCGAAGGCCCAGAGGTCCATCATCACCCGCCCGATGACCGGGTTGTTGGTGCCGGCGAGAAGGGCCGACGCGCTGACCTCGCCGGCGGTGTGGATGAAGATCATCGCCCAGCCCGCCGCGAGGCCCGGCAGGGCGACGGGCAGCAGGATGCGGCGGAAGGTGCGGCCGGCGTCGGCCCCCGCCACCCGCGACGCCTCGCCCAGCTCCCGCCCGATGGAGCCGGCGGCGGCGATGGCGGCTTGGCCCGCGAAGGGCATCGCCATGGCGAGATAGGCCAGGAACAGGATCGCCGCCGTGCCGTAGAGGCGGAAGGGCGCCGGGCCGAAGGCGAGCAGGAAGGCGATGCCGACCACCGTGTGCGGCAGCACCGCCGGGAGCGTCGTCACCGCATCCGCCAGCCGGCCCGCGAGGTGCGAGCCGTCGCGGGTGCGCAGCACCACGATCGCCCCCAGCAGCATCGCGACCGTCGCCACCGCGGCCCCCTGGGCGAGGCTGTTGAGGAAGGCGCCCTGCGTGCCCGCGTTCTCGACCAGCACGGCGCGGTAGTTGACCAGCGACGCGCGCGACCAGTTGATGATCGGCGTCCAGAACGACTGGGTCGAGACGATGACGAGGCCGACCAGCGGCGCCAGCGCGGTCGCCGCCAGATAGACCAGCGCCACCGCCCGCACCACGTGGCGGAACGGCCCCAGCCGCACCCGTGTCCCGCGGAACCCGCGCCCGCCGACCGTGGCGTGCCGGCCGCCGCGGGTCATCAGCCGCTGGACGATCAGCAGCGCCTGCACCGTCGCCACCATGCCGGCGGCCAGCACGAGCGCCAGCGCCGTCTGGGGCGGATAGCTCTCGAACAGGCGGAAGAGATAGACCGACAGCACGTCGATCCGCGCCGCGGTGCCGATCACCACCGGGACCGAGAAGAGGCCGAGCGCGCCGACGATCGAGAGCAGCGCCGCCGCCACGACGGCGGGCGTGACCGACGGCAGCGTGATGCGCACAAGCGTCTTCATCGGCCCCGCGCCGCCGACCCGCGACGCCTCCTCCAGCGCCGGGTCGAGGCGGCGAAGGGCGGCCGAGACGAGAAGATAGACGTAGGGCACGAGGAAGAGGGCGGTGACGAGGATCAGGC
>JBIJED010000073.1:0-9196 GCA_044343785.1 Azospirillales bacterium
GCGGCGCGGGCGCGGCAGATGCGCTACGCCGACGCGATCTGACCCGCGACTCAGGGCTGCACGTACGCCGTCTTCACCGTCGTGTAGAACTCCGCCGCGTACCGGCCCTGCTCGCGCGGGCCGTAGGACGACGCCTTCCGGCCGCCGAACGGCACGTGGTAGTCCACGCCCGCCGTCGGCAGGTTCACCATCACCATTCCCGCCTGGGACAGCCGCTTGAACGCCTGCGCGTGCTTGAGGGACGTGGTGCAGATGCCGGCCGCCAGACCGAACTCCGTGTCGTTGGCGGTCGCCACCGCCTCCTCGAAGTCCTCCACGCGCAGCACCGAGGCGACCGGGCCGAACACCTCCTCCCGGTTGATCCGCATGTCCGAACGCGTCTCGGTGAACAGTGCCGGGGCCATGTAGAAGCCGGGCGTGTCGCGGTTGAGCCGCTCGCCGCCCCAGGCGAGCCGCGCGCCCTCCTCCTTGGCGACGTCGACGTAGCGCAGGTTCTGGGCGAGCTGCTTCTCGTCCACCGCCGGGCCCATCTCGGTCCCCGGCTTCAGCGCGTCGTCGACCTTCAGCGTCTTCATCCGGGCGACCATCGCGTCCACGAACCGGTCGTGGATGCCCGCCTGCACCACGAAGCGCGACGAGGCGGTGCAGCGCTGGCCGGTGGAGAAGAAGGCGCCGTTGATCGCGGCGGCGACCGCCGTGTCGAGGTCGGCGTCGTCCATGACGACGAGCGGGTTCTTGCCGCCCATCTCCAGCTGGATCTTCAGCATCCGGTCGATCGCCTTCCTGGCGAGCGCGCGGCCGGTCGGCACCGATCCGGTGAAGCTCAGGGCCGAGAGCTTCGGATGCTCGATCATCGGGTCGCCGACCTGGCTCCCCTTGCCGATGACGAGGTTGAAGACCCCGGCCGGAATCCCTGAGCGCGAGATGATCTCGGCCAGCGCCCAGGCGGAGCCGGGGACGAGTTCGGCCGGCTTGAAGACCACGCAGTTCCCGTAGGCCAGCGCCGGGGCGATCTTCCACGCCGGGATCGCGATCGGGAAGTTCCACGGCGTGATGAGGCCGACGACGCCGACCGGCTCGCGCGTCATCTCCACCCCGATGCCGGGGCGGACCGACTGCACCAGCTCGCCCGTCTGGCGCAGCGCCTCGCCGGCGAAGAACTTGAAGATGTGCCCGGCGCGGGTCGCCTCGCCGATTCCTTCCGGCAGGGTCTTGCCCTCCTCGCGGGACAGGAGGCGGCCGAGTTCGTCCTTTCGGGCGAGGATCTCGGTCCCGATCCGGTCGAGCGCGTCGGCGCGGACCTGCGGGGTGGTCATCGACCAGGCCGGGAAGGCGGCCGCGGCGGCGTCCACCGCCTGGCGCATCTGGTCGGGTGTGGCGAGCGCGTATTCGCCCACCACGTCGTCGGTGTTCGAGGGGTTGACGTTGCGGGTGACGGCCGGGCCTTCGACCCACGCGCCGGCGATGTGGTTCTTGTTCATCGGTCCCTCCCGGGGCGCCCTCGTGGTTCGACAGGCTCACCACGAGGGCTCTTCGTTCGTCGCGCGGCCTCGTCCTGAGCCTGTCGAAGGACGAGGCCGCTCAATGGCTCAATGGATCTCCGGCTCGGCCGTGGGCGCGTTGCCTTCGAGGAACGAATAGTCGCAGCCCTTGTCCGCCTGCGTCACGCTGTCGGAATGCAGCACGCCCCAGCCACGCACGTAGCGCGGCGGCGGCGGGGTCCAGGCCGCCTTGCGGGCCGCGAGCAAATCGTCCGCCACCAACAGGTCGAGACGCCGGTTCGGCACGTCCAGCGCGATCAGGTCGCCCGTCTCGACGAAGGCCAGCGGCCCGCCGACGTAGCTCTCGGGTGCGACGTGCAGGACGCAACTGCCGTAGCTCGTCCCGCTCATCCGCGCGTCCGAGATGCGGACCATGTCCCGCACGCCCTGGGCCAGCAGCTTCCTGGGGATCGGCAGCATGCCCCACTCGGGCATGCCCGGCCCGCCCAGCGGCCCGGCGTTCTTCAGCACGAGGACGCTGTCGGCCGTCACGTCCAGGTCGGGGTCGTCGATCCGGGCGGCCATGTCGTTGTAGTCGGCGAAGACGACGGCCTTCCCCGTGTGGGTGAGGAACCGCTTCTCCATCGCCGACTGCTTGATGACCGCCCCGTCCGGCGCCAGCGATCCGCGGACGACCACCACGCCGCCCTGCTGGGAGAGCGCCTTGTCGCGCGGCAGGATCACGTCGTCGTTCGACACGTGCGCGTCGGCCAGGTTCTCGCCCAGCGTCCGGCCCGTCACCGTCATCTGGTCCGTGTGCAGCAGGTCGGTCATCCGCGAGAGCAGCGCCTTCAGCCCGCCCGCGTACCAGAGGTCCTCCATCAGGTACTTGCCCGACGGACGCAGGTTGCAGATGAGCGGCGTGCGGCCGGAGATCTGGTCGAACCGGTCGAGGCTCAGCGGGATGCCCGCGCGGCCCGCCATGGCCAACAGGTGGATGATCGCGTTGGTCGAGCCGCCGATCGCCATGATCGTGGTGATCGCGTTCTCGAACGACTTCTCGGTCAGGATGTCCGACGGCTTCAGATCCTCCCACACCATCTCCACGATCCGCCGCCCGGCCATCGACGCCATGCGCGGGTGCGCGCTGTCGGCCGCGGGAATCGAGGAGGCGTTCGGCAGGATCAGCCCGAGCGCCTCGACCATCGACGCCACGGTGGAGGCGGTGCCCATGGTCATGCAGGTGCCGAAGGACCGGGCGATCCCGTTCTCGATGTCCTCCCAGTCCTGCTCGGTGATGTTCCCCACCTTCAGTTCGGCCCAGTACTTCCAGGTGTCGGAGCCCGAGCCCAGCACGTTGCCGCGCCAGTTGCCGCGAAGCATCGGCCCCGCGGGGACGAAGATGGTGGGGATGTTCATGGAGGTGGCGCCCATGACCATCGCCGGGACCGTCTTGTCGCAGCCGCCCATCAGGACGACCCCGTCGACGGGGTTGGAGCGCAGCAGCTCCTCCGTCTCCATCGCCAGGAAGTTCCGGTAGAGCATGGTCGTGGGCTTCATGAACGGCTCGCCCAGCGACATCGCCGGCAGCTCCACCGGAAAGCCTCCCGCCTGCCAGACCCCGCGCTTCACCTCGTCCGCGCGCACCTTGAAGTGGGCGTGGCAGGGGTTCAGGTCCGACCAGGTGTTGACGATGGCGATGACGGGCTTGCCGGCATAGTCCTCCGACGCGAAGCCCACCTGCTTGATGCGCGACCGGTGGCCGAAGGACCGCAGGTCCTTCACCCCGAACCAACGGTGACTGCGCAGGTCCTCGGGCGTCTTGCGTGCCATGTGTTTCCTCTCCCCCGACCTTTCTTCTTCCCTCACCCTCCCGCCGTTTAGCGGCGGGCCCCCCCCTCTCCCGCGCCGCGGGAGAGGTCGACCGCGAACAGCGGTCGACGGGTGAGGGTCACCCCCCGATCCCCCAGGACTTCAGCGCCGCCGCCAGCGTCGCCATGGCGTCCTTGGGCAGGTCGGGCGCGTTCGGCAGGCGCGGCATGCCGACCTTGACGCCCATCATCTCCATCGCCGCCTTCACGACGGTGACGTTCGTGCCGTTGTTCTCCAGCGTCCGCAGGTGCTCGAACACCGCGATCGCGTCCACCTCCGCCCGCGCCGCGGCGAAGTCGCCGCGCTCCAGCGCCGCGTGGATCGCGAGCGAGCGCTGGGGCGCCACGTTGACGAGGCCCGAGGTGAAGCCGCGCGCTCCCGCGGCGTAGAAGGTCGGCGCCCAGGCCTCGGCGAGGCCGCAGCACCACTGCATGGGCGCGCCCTGCGTGGCCCGCATGGCGTTGGCGAGGAGCTGGACGTTCGTCGTGGCGAACTTGATGCCCGCCACCTGCGGCATCGCCGCCAGCGCCTCGAAGCCCGCGACGCCGAAGGCGTCGATGCGGATGTAGGCGACGATCGGCAGGTCGACCGCGTCGGCCACCGCCCGCACGTAGCCCACCACGCCGCGGGGCGAGCAGAAGGGATCGGGCGGCTGGTGGATCATCACCGCGTCGGCGCCGATCGCCCTGGCGTGGCGCGCGAGGTCGATCGCGTCGGTCAGCGAGCGGCCGATGCCGGCCGTCACGACCGACCGCCCGGCCGCCGCCTCGACCGCCGCCGCCGCCACCCGCTTCGCCTCGTCCAGCGTCAGCGAATAGAACTCGCCGGTGTTGCCGCAGGTGACGACGTTCGCCACGCCCGCCGCCACGATGCGATCCACGACGCGCGTCGTCGTCGGAAGGTCGACGCCGCCGTCGGCCGCATAGGCGGTGACGTGGACGCCCGAGACCTGCCGCAGCGCCGTGCGGACCCGTTCCAAGCTCATCTCAGATCCTCCCCCCCGACTGACGCTCGATCAGCGTCGTGGCCGAGCGCACCACGTGCGCCCGCATCGCGGCCTCGGCCGCGGTCCCGTCGCCCGCGCGGATCGCGTCCGCGACCGCCCGGTGTTCCGCCAGCGCCCGGCGCGCCTCCTCGACCGAGGCGAGCGCCTGGGTGCGGGTGACGGTGTCGTAGATCTCGAGGCCCCCGATCAACGTCGCGAGCCAGGCGTTCCCCGCGATCGCGTTGATGGCATCGTGGAAGCGGGTGTTGGCGTCGGCCACCGCCCCGAGGTCGCCGGCCTCGGTCCGCGCCGTCATCTCCGCCGTCAGCGCGTCGATCCGCGCATGGTCGGCCACCTCGGCCTTTTGCGCGGCGATCCGCGCCGCCGTCCCCTCCAGCGCCGCGCGGATCAGCATCATCTCGCCCACCATGTGCGGCTGGAACGAGATCATGGTCCCGCGCCGCGGCACGGAGACGACCAGCCCCTCCAGCTCCAGCCGGCGGATCGCCTCCTTCACCGGGGTGGTGCTGACGCCGAGTTCGCCCGCCAGCCCGCGCTCGTCGATCCGGGTTCCGGCGACGAGGCGCCCTTCGAGGATCCAGCGGCGGATGCGGTCGTAGGCGACGTCGCGGCGCGACCCGGTCTCGTCCGCCGCCGGGCGGTCGACCAGGGTTTCGGAGGTTGCGTCGGAGATCATCGCCCTGTGATATATCAGGCGC
The DNA here is from genome assembly GCA_044343785.1 of Azospirillales bacterium. Taxonomy (GTDB): domain Bacteria; phylum Pseudomonadota; class Alphaproteobacteria; order Azospirillales; family Azospirillaceae; genus CANGXM01. The sequence goes on from JBIJED010000073.1 coordinate 5,058, forward strand.
CCGCCGTCTGCAAGGACGGCGGGCGCGCGGTTCAGGCCGCCGCCGCGCGCCGGGACAGGGCGAAGACGAAGAGCCCCGCCGTCACGAACATGATCAGGCTGTAGATCGCCGGCGCGATCGACATGGCCGCGCTCTGCAGCACGTTCAGCGCGATGAAGATCGCCAGCGTGCCGTTGTGGATGCCGATCTCCATCGAGATCGCGACCGCCTGCCGGTCGGGCAGGGACGCCGCCCGCGCCGCCCCGTAGCCGGTCGCCATCGAGACGAGGTTGAACACGAGGCAGGCGAGCCCGACGGCGGCGAACGCATCGCCGAGGATGCGCCACTGCTGCGCGATCGCGCCGGCGATGAGCGCCGCCAGAACGATCACCGAGAAGAGGCGGATCGGCCTCTCCATCCGTTCGGCGAACGCCGCCGACCGCGCCCGCACCATCATGCCGATGACGACGGGCACGACGATGATCGCGGCCACCTCCGCCACCTTGGCGACCGGCGGGGGCACGTACTGGTCGCTGCCGAGGAAGTACGAGAGCGACCAGCCGAGCACGAGCGGCAGCGTCACCAGCGAGAGCAGCGAGTTGACCGCGGTCAGGGTGATGTTCAGCGCCACGTCGCCGCGGGCGAGGTGGCTGAAGATGTTGGCGGTCGGCCCCCCGGGGGCGGCGGCCAGCAGCATCAGCCCGACCGCCAGTTCCGGCGGCAGGCCGAAGAGGACGGCGATCGCGAAGGCGACGACCGTCAGCACCGCCATCTGCATGACGAGGCCGACCGCGACCGCCCGCGGATAGACCACGACACGGCGGAAGTCCTCCACCGTCAGGCTCAGCCCGAGCCCGAACATGATGAGCGCCAGTGCCACCGGCAGCAGGACGTTGGTGATGAGCGACGCTTCCACGGACCGATGCCCCCCCGTTCGTCGGACGGCCGCAGCCCCGTGCCCCCGTCGGGGACCGTTGTCGCCCGCTTCCGCAACCGGGGGAAGGGGCTTCGATCAGGACCCCGCGCGTCCCCGCCGCCGGGGCGTCGCGTCCGTCGCCCGGGCCGCCGCCTCGATCCGCCGCGCGATGTAGGGGGAGACGTAGCCCGCGTAGCGCCGCTGGAGTTCCGGCCGCGCCCAGTCGTCGGCCTCGACCCGGCCGCGGCATCCCGGTTCCCCGCAGGCGCACGCGAAGCCCATGGTCAGCGGGCTGACGTCGGACATGGCGTAGTCGTAGCAGACCTCCTCGCCCGCACGGATGTCGCGCAGCGCCACCAGCCCGATCTGGCCCGACAGGCCGGCGTTCGGCACGCAGCTGTGGTTGATCAGCTCCGCGTCGTCGACCTGCCCGACCGGGACCAGGAACAGGTCGTCCTCGACCTGCAGCGTGTAGCGCCGGTCGTCCATGGCCGCGATCTGCTCGGTCGTCGCGACCCGTCCGCCCCAGACGGCCAGAAGCTCGCCCGCCGCCACCGGGACGAGGGCGTAGATCCCGTGGCCGGCCTTGTCCGCGTTCTCCCGTCGCGCCAGCTTCGGGGAGAGCCAGTTGGCGAAGCCCATCGGCCCGGGCCTCAGCGCGGTCGGCGGAACACGCCGATCATCCGGCGCGAGGCGGGGGAATTGTCGAACGGCCGGTCGAGGCGGAAGTCGCCGTGGAAGCCGACCGTCTCGAGAGCACCCGACAGGCGGACGTAGGCCATCAGCTCCTGGGGGAAGAGGAACCGTTCGGTCGCCTTGTCGAAGAAGGCCTCCATGCGCCCGTCGGGATGCCAGACGCGCATCACCGTCTCGATCTCGACCGTCTGGGCCAGCGGGTCCGCGGTCGGATGGTTGATGGCCCAGTCGACCACCACGCGCGTCCCGTCCGCCTCGCCCTGGTAGCGGTAGGCGCCGTAGTCGGCCATGGAGCAGTCGCGCGGGTGCGTCATCTCGATCACGAAGACGCCGCCGGGCACGAGGTTGCGCCCGACCGCCCGGAAGTGGTCGACGAGCTGGTCGGTCGTCGACAGGCAGTCGAGGCTGTCGTAGAGCGTGGCGACGGCGTCGACGGGTTCGGCGAGCGCGAAGTGGCGCATGTCGTCGGCGATCCAGTCCGCCGTCACGCCCTCCTTCGCCGCCTCGGCGACGGCGAACTCGATCATCTCCGGCCGCAGGTCGAGGCCGGTGGCCCGGATGCCACGGCGCACCGCCTCGCGCACGTGATAGCCGGGACCGCAGGCGATCTCGACGAAGGTGGCGATCGGCCGCCCGAGCGAGGCCGCGCCGACCGCCTGGACGAACTCGACCTCACGCGAGACGTCGCGCCGGAACGCGATGTCGTAGTACCGGGCACGCCGGTACACCTCGTTGAACTCGGCCACGGACGCTTCGTCTCCGGAGGGGACACCCGGCCATTACGGCGGCTTCCGCATGGAGCGTCAACGGCCATCGGCGTCCGGCGCGACGCGAAAGCTCTTGCGCCCCGCGGGCCCGTGCCCCAACGATCGCGCCGCCGTTTCCACCGTTGCACCCGGGGCCGACCCATGACCGTGACCATCCGCGGCGAAGACCTGGTGACGAGCGTCCGCGACGCCCTCCAGTTCATCTCCTACTTCCACCCGGCGGACTACATCCGGCACCTGCGCGCCGCCTGGGAGCGGGAGGAGAGCCCGGCGGCCAAGGACGCGATGACGCAGATCCTGGTCAACTCGCGGATGTCGGCGCTGGGCCGGCGCCCGATCTGCCAGGACACGGGCATCGTCAACTGCTTCGTGAAGGTGGGGCAGGAGGTCCGCTGGGACACGAAGGCCTCGATCCGCGACCTGATCAACGAGGGCGTGCGCCAGGCCTACACGGACGCGGACAACCCGCTGCGCGCCTCGGTCGTCGGCGATCCGTTCTTCCAGCGCAAGAACACCAGGGACAACACGCCCGCCATCATCCACTTCGACATCGTGCCCGGCGACACGGTCGACGTGACCGTGGCGGCCAAGGGCGGCGGCTCGGAGAACAAGTCGAAGTTCGTCGTCCTCAACCCGTCGGACAGCATCGTCGACTGGGTGCTGGAGACGGTGCCCAGGATGGGGGCCGGCTGGTGCCCGCCCGGCATGCTGGGCCTCGGCATCGGCGGCACGGCGGAGATGGCCATGCTGATGGCTAAGGAGGCGCTGATGGAGCCGATCGACATGAGCGAGCTTCTCCGTCGCGGCCCGCAGAACGCCGAGGAGAGGCTCCGGGTCGAGCTGTACGAGAAGGTCAACGCGCTGGGCATCGGCGCGCAGGGCCTCGGCGGGCTGACGACGGTGCTGGACGTGAAGGTCCGCACCTGCCCGACGCACGCGGCCTCGATGCCGGTGGCGCTGATCCCGAACTGTGCCGCGACCCGCCACGCCCACTTCGTCCTCGACGGCTCCGGCCCGGCCGAGATGCACGCCCCCGACCTCGCCGACTGGCCCGAGATCGTGATGGAGAAGACGGCCCACGCCGGCCGCCGCGTGAACCTCGACACGCTGACGCGCGAGGAGGTGCGGTCCTGGCAGCCGGGCGAGACGCTCCTTCTCGACGGCAGGCTCCTGACCGGCCGCGACGCCGCCCACAAGCGGATGGTCGACATGATCGCGAAGGGCGAGCCGCTGCCGGTCTCGCTCGACGGGCGGGTGATCTACTACGTCGGCCCGGTCGATCCCGTGCGGGAGGAGGTGGTCGGCCCGGCCGGCCCGACGACCGCCACCCGTATGGACAAGTTCATGGACACGATCCTGTCGAAGACCGGCCTTCTCGCCTCCATCGGCAAGGGCGAGCGCGGGCCGGCGGCGATCGAGGCGCTGAAGACGCACGGGGCGGCCTCGATGATTGGGATCGGCGGGGCGGCCTATCTCGTCTCCAAGGCGATCAAGGGCTCGAAGGTGCTCGCCTTCGAGGATCTCGGCATGGAGGCGATCTACGAATTCACGGTGGAGGACATGCCCGTCACCGTGGCCGTCGACGCCCGGGGCCGGTCGGTCCACCAGACCGGCCCGGCGGAGTGGCGGAAGCGCATCGCCGAGAAGGCGATGGCCTGACGCCGGTCGGCCGGACGGGCCTCACCCGGCGCGGCGGCCCCTCATCCGGCGCGCCGGAACGTCAGGTTGATCCGCTGCGCGCCGGTGCGGGGGTGGACGCCGTCGGCCAGCGGCCTCACCCC
>JBIJED010000592.1:0-2533 GCA_044343785.1 Azospirillales bacterium
TCTGGAGGTTGCGGACCCGCTCATCCGCCGGAAGGTCCCCCTCCCCAACATCTGCACACATTTTAGCGTCCCGACGCAGAGGACCTTCGACTTCCTTCGCGCGAATGGCGCCTCGTTCATCATTTGAGCGCGGCCGGCCATGCCCTTCCTCATCGCCGACACCTTCACCGACGCCCTGACCCGCCTTCCCGCGGCGGAGCAGAAGCGCGCCAAGACCACGGCCTTCGACCTTCAGGTCGACCCGACGGCCCACGGGCTGCGGCTCCACCGGGTCGATCGGGCGAAGGACCCGAACTTCTGGACCGCGCGGGTCGACGACGATCTGCGCATCGTCCTGCACCGGACCGGCGACAGCGTGCTGCTCTGCTGGGTCGACCGGCACGACGCGGCCTATCGCTGGGCCGAGCGGCGGCGCATCGACGTGCACCCGACGACCGGCGCCGCGCAGATCGTCGAGGTGCGGGAGCGGGCGGAGGAGGTCGTCGTCCGGCCGGCGGCGGCGGCGACGATCCCCGCGCGGACGCCGCTGTTCGCCACCGCGTCCGACGACGCGCTCCTCGCCCTCGGCGTTCCGCCCGACTGGCTGGAAGCGGTCCGCGCGGTGGACGAGGACGGGCTGTTCGCCCTCGCCGACCATCTGCCGGCCGAGGCCGTCGAGGGGCTGCTGGAGCTTGCGACCGGCGGCCGGCCGGCGCCGCGGACGCCCCCGCCCGCCGGCGGCGACCCCTTCGCCCACCCGGACGCGCAGCGCCGCTTCCGCCCCGTCGCGACGGCGGAGGAACTGCGCCAGGCGCTCGACTGGCCGTGGGACCGCTGGCTCGTCTTCCTCCACCCCTCCCAGCGCGACCTCGTGGAGCGGCGCTTCGGCGGGCCGTCGCGGGTCATGGGCTCGGCCGGGACGGGCAAGACGGTGGTGGCGCTGCACCGCGCCGTCCACCTCGCGCGGCGTGGGGCGGGGGAGCGGGTGCTGCTGGCCACCTTCTCCAAAAGCCTCGCGCACGCCCTGCGGCTGAAGCTGCGCAAGCTGGTCCCGGCCGACGATCCGCTCGCCGGGCGCATCGTGGTCGACCATGTCGACGGCGTCGCCCACCGGCTGTTCGAGGAGGCGATGGGCGCCAGGCCGAACATCGCCTCGGCCGCGCAGGTGGATGCGGCGTTGCGGGCGGCGGCGGCGCAGGCGGGAACGGCGTTCGGCCCGGCCTTCGTCGCGACCGAGTGGCGGACGGTGGTCGATGCCTGGCAGATCCGCGACTGGCCCGCCTATCGCGACGTGACGCGGCTCGGCCGCCGCGTGCGCATCGGCGGGCAGCAGCGCGAGGCGCTGTGGCGCCTGTTCGAGACCGCGCAAGGGCTCCTGCGCGAGCGCAACGTCGTCACCTGGGCGCAGGCGGTGGCGCGGGTGACGGCGCACTTCGCCGGGCGTGCGGCGCGGCCCTTCACCGCCGCGGTGGTGGACGAGGCGCAGGACGTGAGCATCCCGCAGCTCCGGATGCTGAAGGCCATCGTGCCGGACGCACCGGACGCCCTGTTCTTCGCCGGCGACATCGGCCAGCGGATCTTCCAGCACCCGTTCTCCTGGCTCTCGCAAGGCGTGGACGTGCGGGGCCGGTCGGTGTCGCTGAAGGTGAACTACCGCACCTCGCAACAGATCCGCCGGCAGGCCGACCGACTGCTCCCGCCCGCAGTGACAGACGTGGACGGGGTGGCCGACCGGCGGGAGGGGATCGTCTCCACCTTTGAGGGGCCGGCGCCCGAGGTGGTGCTGTTCGACGACGCGGCGGAGGAGATCGAGACCGTCGGCGCGTGGATCGCGGACCTCGTCGCGGGCGGCATGGCGGCCGAGCACATCGGGGTCTTCGTCCGGTCGGAGGACGAGCTGGAGCGCGCGCGCAAGGCCGCGCGGGCGTCCCGCGTGCCGTTCGACCAGCTCGACGATCGGATCGAGGAGACGCCCGGCCGCCTCGTCGTCGGCACCATGCACCTCGCCAAGGGCCAGGAGTTCCGCGCGGTGGCGGTGATGGCCTGCGACGAGGAGGTGATCCCGCTGCAGGCCCGGATCGAGGCGGCGAGCGAGGAGAGCGAACTGGACGAGATCCAGGAGACCGAACGCCACCTCCTCTACGTCGCCTGCACCCGTGCGCGGGAGCGGCTCCTGGTGTCGGGCGTGGCGCCGGGCAGCGAGTTCTTAGGGGATCTACGGGCGGGGTGAGGGGGAGCGTCACTCGGTCCCGTCGTCCTCCTCCTCATCGTCGTCGACCGTGAGGATGCTCGTGTCGGTGCCCCGCATCTCCACCCATTCCAAGGCGGCTCCTGCCATCCTGCGGTGTCGTTCCACGATCCATTTTTCGGTCGAAAGAGCGGACAGGCGGTCGCGAACCTGTGCGCCGAGTTCGGTCCGTTTCGGATCGAGGAAGTTCCGGTTCGAAAGGCGATGGCGGAGCAGTGCGGGTCGTGTCCCCGGGCGTGGTGTAGGAACTGAGCGAGGGGCGCGGAGCGAAGCCCCCGGCTGAGCGCAGCGGAGCGCCCCTCGCGG
>JBIJED010000075.1:0-9124 GCA_044343785.1 Azospirillales bacterium
ACACCAGGGAGAACCCGGTGATCCATCGCCCGGCATATCCCGGAGGTCTTCAGCAGAAGCCTTGCGGCGATGCTGGGCGAGATGACCGGCCAGCGGGTGGTCGAGGGCGTGGCGGGCGACGTCGTCGAGCCGTCGACCGTCCTCATCCTGCGCGGGGGCACCGACACCGAGGTCCAACGGCGCGCGGACGGACGGTTGGCGCTCCGCGCGGCGACGGGCGAGGGTCAAGCCGACCGCCCGAGCGCCAATGCCCTGTTCCGCTCCGCGGCGTGTCGAGGGCGGTTCTTGAAGATCGCATTCCGGTCAGAGCGGTCGCGGCCGTTCGCCTCGCGCTACGCCGGCCTCTCGGGCCGCGGCGACGTCCCGGCCCGCTCCGCCCTCCGGCCGGAGACGATGCTGGGCATCCTGTCCAGCTTCGTGATCCGCGAGGTGGAGGGGCCCGGGGTCGTGCGGTTCCGCCTCGCGGGGACGCGCGGGGTCGACCGCTACGGCTTCGAGGTGACCGGCCGGAACGACGTCGACTTCGTGCCGCAGGCCCGCCGCAAGGCGGCATTCGGCGCGTTCCGGACGATGGACGGGCAGCCCTGCGCGATGTATGCCCTGATCCGTTCCCGGTCCGCGGCCGGCCGCGCTTCGCGGAACGAGGCCATCGGCTTTCCCTTCCGCTCGGATCGCACCGGGCGCATACACCTCGTCTTCCAGTCGAACGACGTCGAGGTCGATCCGCGGCGCGACCTTGCGTCGGACCCGCTCGCGGCCCATCCGACCGTCCTCGACCGCCGTTTCATCGACGTCGGCTTCGGCGCGCCCGAGGTCCCCTGACCACCCCCGGGGTTCGCCGCGGCCCCCCCCCAACTCCAGGAGCGAACCCCATGTCCCCCACGATGTCCCAGGCGTCCGTCGCCGTCTTCCTGCAGGGCCTCGGCGCGCTGTCCGAGATCCTCGCCAAGGCCGCCCAGCACGCCGAGGCGCGCAGGATCGACCCCGCCGTCCTGGTGGGCGCACGCCTCTACCCGGACATGTTCCCGCTGTCCCGCCAGGTGCAGATCGCCGCCGACTTCGCCAAGGGCACGGTCGCCCGTCTGGCCGGCCGCGAGCCGCCGAAGTGGACGGACGACGAGACGACGTTCGACCAGCTGCGCGAGCGCATCGCGCGCACGGTCGCCTACATCCAGGAGGTGCCGACGCCAGAGATCGACGCCGGCGCCACCCGCGACGTCACGATCACCATGCGCGGCGAGCCCGTCACCTTCGCCGGGCCGGTCTATCTGTTCCACTTCGCCACGCCGAACTTCTGGTTCCACGTGACGACGACCTACGCCATCCTGCGCCACAACGGCGTCGAGGTGGGCAAGCGCGACTTCATGGGCAGGTTCTGAACGGTCGGGCGCCATGACCGGGACCATCGACCTCGCGAAGGTCAGGGCCGACACGCCCGGCGTGGCGCACGTCGCCCACTTCGACAACGCGGGCTCGGCCCTGCCGCCGCGCCCGGTCACCGACGCGGTGATCGGCCACCTCGACCTCGAGAGCCGCGTCGGCGGCTATGCGGCGGAGGCGCTGGCCCGGCGGCGGATCGAGTTCACCTACGACGCGGTGGCCGCCCTCGTGAACGGCCACCGCGACGAGGTGGCGCTGGTGGAGAACGCCACCGTGGCGTGGCGCACGGCCTTCTACGGCCTGCGGTTCGGGCCGGGCGACCGCATCCTCACCTCGGTCGCGGAATATGCGTCGAACTACATCGCCTATCTCCAGACGGCGGCCCGCACCGGTTCGACGGTCGAGGTCGTGCCCGACGATCCGGACGGGCAGCTGGACGTCACCGCGCTCGAGCGGATGATCGACGGGCGGGTGCGGCTGATCGCGGTCACCCACGTGCCGACCAACGGCGGCCTCGTGAACCCGGCCGCCGCGATCGGCCGGGTGGCGCGGGCCGCGGGCGTGCCCTTCCTCCTGGACGCGTGCCAGTCGGTCGGCCAGATCCCGGTCGACGTCGCGGCGATCGGCTGCGACATGCTGTCGGCGACCGGGCGGAAGTATCTGCGCGGGCCGCGGGGCACCGGCTTCCTGTGGATCGGCCGGTCGTTCTGGGACCGGGTCGAACCGCCGATGCTCGACCTGCACGCGGCGACGTGGGTCGCGCAGGACCGGTACGAGCTGCGCGGCGACGCGCGGCGGTACGAGAACTGGGAGGCCGACGTCGCCGCCCGGATCGGCCTCGGCGTGGCGGTCGACTACGCGCTCGCCCTCGGGATCGAGGCGATCGCGCTGCGGGTCGTGACGCTGGCCGGGCGGCTGCGCGAGCGCCTCGCGGAGATCCCCGGCGTGACCGTCCGCGACCGCGGGCGCGTGCGGTGCGGGATCGTGACATTCACGCTCGACGGGCATCCGGCGGAGGCCGTGAAGGACGCCCTCGCCGGGGCCGCGGTCAACGTGACCGTCTCCGGCCGCTCCTCGACGCTGATCGACATGAGCGCGCGCGGCCTCGACGCGGTGGTTCGCGCATCGGTCCATTACTACAACGACGAGACGGAGATCGACCGCCTCGTCCGCATCGTCGCCGCACTGGCATGAGAGACCTTTGGCGTCGCGGGGACTTGCGCGGCGGGGTCCGCGGGATCAGCTACGGGGAATGAGAGGCCTCCGTCGTCTCGTCGCCTGTCTCGCGGCCGTCCTGACGCTCCTGTCCCCGCCCGGCGTCCGTCGGGCGCGGGCCTCCGGTCGCCGCCCGACGCGACCGTCCTCCACCCGGCGGGTCGTTCCGCCGCACCCGAGCCGCCGCCCCCGCGCGCCCCCTGAACCCCGCGCCGCCGGCCCACGGGCCGGCCCACCCCAGGTTCAGACGAAAAGGCACCAGACCATGATCCGTCCCTTCGCCGGCCGCGCTGCGGCCGTCCTCGCCATCGCCCTGTCCGTGGCCACGGCCTCCGCCGCCCTCGCGCAGATGCCCCACGGCTCCCACGGCTCCCACGGCGGCCGGGGTTCGCACGGCACGCCGCCGCGGGCCGACGACAGCCCGTCGACCCGGGCCTACAAGGCGGCCAACGACCGCATGCACAAGGACATGGACATCGCCTTCACCGGCGATGCCGACCGTGATTTCGCGGCCGGCATGATCCCGCACCACCAGGGCGCCATCGACATGGCGCGCACCGTCCTCCGGTACGGCAAGGATCCGGAGCTCCGGAAGCTCGCCGAGGAGATCGTCGCGGCGCAGGAGACGGAGATCGCACAGCTACGCGCCTGGCTGGCGCGCGCGCCGCGCTGACACGCGGGCCCGGCGGGCCGCGCCGGGGGGTGACCCTCCTGCGTCCGGCCCGCCGGCATTCGGTGCGCTCGCCGCCGGGCCGACCGGCGCTGCTGCCGCGTCACCGCAGCGCGATCGACATCCCTTCGCGGGCGGCGAAGGCCTGGGTCCATTCGCCCTGCGCGTCGCGCTCGATCGCGGCCATCGTCTCGTCGTCGTGGGACGGGTCGTGGTGGAAGAGGGCGAGGCGTTTCGCGCCCGCAAGCCGACAGAGGCGGACGCCCTCGGCCCACGTCGAGTGTCCCCAGCCGACCTTGGAGGGGAACTCCTCGCTGGTGAAGCTGCTGTCGTAGATGACGAGTTCGCAGCCCTCGATCAGCTTCAGCACGTTCTCGTCGTCGGTGCCGGGCACGTGCTCGGTGTCGGTCACGTAGGCGATCGATAAGCCGCCGGTCTCGATCCGGTAGCCCGTCGCCCCGTCGGGATGGTTGAGCGACGCGGTGCAGACGCGGACCTCCGAGCCCACCATGAACCTGTCGCCGGGCGTCACCTCGGTGAAGTCGAAGGTGGACGGCATCCGCGCGAGGGGCACCGGGAAGAGGGGGGCCGCCACGTACATGTCGAGCGCGCCGTAGAGGCCGTCCGCGCAGCGGACCGGACCGGAGACGACGCGGACGTGCCAGTCGGGGGAGAAGAGCGGCGCGAAGAAGGGGAAGCCGTTGATGTGGTCGTGGTGGGCATGGGTGACCAGCAGCGTCGCGGTGTCGAGGCCGCGCCGCATGAGGGTCTGTCCCAGCCGCCTGATGCCGGTTCCGGCATCGAGGATGATGGTCACGTCCCCCGCCTCCACCTGCACGCAGCTGGTGTTGCCGCCGAAGGCGAGGTGCTGGCTCGACGGGCAAGGAACCGTCCCCCGCACCCCCCAGAACGTCACGCGCATTTCGGTCCCTCCCCAAAGCCCGTCCGGTCACAGACCCACATCGACCCGGGCGTTCGACAGGAGGGCGTCGTCGACCAAATGGAGTAGTCCGGGACAAAACATAGCCTCGGAGATCAGTCCAAGCCAAGTTTCTTGCGGGGGTTGTAGCTCGCCGTCTTCGCCCAGGCCTCGACGAGTTCGGTCAGTTCCGGGTCCGGTGGATCGGGCAGCACGACACGAAGCTTCACGTACTGGTCCCCCCGGTTCCCGCTCGCCTGGTCCACCACGCCCTTGCCGCGCAGGCGCAGCACGGTGTCGGTGTTCGAGCCGCGGGGCACCTTGAGCGCCACCTCGCCCTCGAGCGTGGGCACCCGGATGGAGGCGCCGAGCAGGGCCTCCGGCAGGCTCACCGGAACCTCGACCGAGATGTTCGACCCCTGCCGGCGGAAGAGGGGGTGGGTCTCGACCCAGACCTCGACGATCGCGTCGCCCGGCGGCCCGCCGCCGATGCCCCCCAGCCCCTGTCCCTTCAGGCGGAGCTTCTGCTGGTCCTCGGTCCCGGGCGGGATGGCGACGTCGATGCTCTTGCCGGTGGAGAGTGCCACGCGTCGCTTGGTGCCGAGCGCCGCCTCGATGAAGGGGATCGTGAGCGAGTAGGTGACGTCGCTGCCGCGGGTCTTGAAGTCGCCGGCGCCCCCGCCACCCCCGCCGCGCCGTCGGCCGTTGAACAGGTCGTTGAACAGGTCGTCGGGATCGAACCCGTAGCCCTCGGGCCGCGACCGCGTCCCGCCCTTCGCGCCCCGCGCCCCGAATCCGCCGCTCCGCTCGGCGCCGCCCGCGTCGATGTCGCCGCGGTCGTAGCGCGCCCGCCGGCCGGCGTCGGAGAGGAGGTCGTAGGCGGCGTTGACCTCCTTGAACCGCTGCTCGATGTCGCCGCGGCCCGGGTTGAGGTCGGGGTGCAGTTCCTTGGCGAGCTGCCGGTACGCCTTCTTGATGTCGTCGGCCGAGGCCGAACGCGGCACGCCGAGCACCTGATAGGGATCGCGGGGAGCGCTCACGGGCCGTTCGTCAATTGCTGACGAGCCGCCACTGCCCGTCCGGCTGGCGGCAGGTGACGCCCACCACCTGTCCGCTCCGGCCGGAGACGGTCAGCGACTGATGGTACTCGCGGCAGAAGGCGCCGTTCTGTGCATAGCCCTCGCGGATGGGCGTGACCGATCCCGCGTTCCCCGTTTCGGGGTTCCGCCATTCCAGCCGGGCGCCGGCGCGCGTGCCGTGCGCCTCCTCGATCGCCTTGCGGGCGAACGGCACGTCCGAACCGCGGATCCCCGCACCGACGTCGCTCGCGAGCAGCGCGCCGAAGAGCGTTCCCGATTCCGACAGCCGGGGCAGCGGCTGGGGGGCCGGCGGGGCCGCCGTCTGCGCGGCGCAGGCGGCGAGCGCCATGGACGCCGCCGCGACGAGGACGATATTGAGACGCATGGACGGCCGCTGGCTCCCTGGGACCGGTCGGGTCAGATCCATAACAGACGAACGGTGGGCATCATAGCGGTCCGCCGCACACGATCCACGGGCAACGCGATGACCGACCTGACGCACGACGATCCCTTCGCCCTGTTCGACGCCTGGATGGCCGAGGCGGCGGCCGCCGAGCCGAACGATCCGAACGCCATGGCGCTCGCGACCGTCGGCGCCGACGGGATGCCCTCGGTCCGGATGGTCCTGCTGAAGGGCGTCGATCCGCGCGGCTTCGTCTTCTTCACGAACCTGGAGAGCCGAAAGGGCGGGCAGCTCGCGACCGCGCCGGCGGCGGCGCTCTGCTTCCACTGGAAGAGCCTGCGCCGGCAGGTGCGGGTGGAAGGGCCGGTGGAGCGCGTCGCCGACGCGGAGGCGGACGCCTACTACGCGAGCCGGCCGCGCGGCAGCCGAATCGGCGCGTGGGCGTCCCGCCAGTCCCGGCCGCTCGCCTCCCGTGCGGTGCTGGAGGCCGACGTGGCCGCGGTCGAGGCGCGGCACCCCGGCGACGAGATCCCCCGCCCGCCCTTCTGGTCGGGGTTCCGGGTCCTGCCCCGGCGCATGGAGTTCTGGGCCGACCGCCCGTTCCGCCTCCACGACCGGCATCTGTTCACCGGATCGACCGAAACCGGCTGGACCGCCGGCCGCCTGTATCCCTGAGGCCGTTCGGTCGCACTCGCGAGGCGTCGGTAAACGGTTCCGAAAGGATCCATGGCGTATCCCACTTGTCGTTCGGGCGTCCGATCGGCGTAAATGATCGCCGTGGCGGACAACGGGACGTGGTCGTTGCGGAGGCAGGTCGTGGTTGACGGGCGAGACGACGGTCGCGAGGGACCCCGGACGGCGGTGATCGCGTCGATGGCCGAGGACGCGGGATCGCTCGTGGTGGCGATCACGGACGTCGCCGGCGACGTCGACGACGTCTCGGGAAGCGTCAGCCGGCAGGCCCGTGTCTTCGCGGACCTTCGGGACGTCGCCCGCAGCATCGCGGCGGTGAACCGGCAGGTGGCCGAGGCCGCGCAGGCGACCCGGTCGGTCACCGGAGGGGCGCGGTCCGACCTCGCCGGATCGCGCGGTCAGCTGCGGACGGCGCTGGAGGAGATCAACGACCTCGCGTCCTCCGTCCACGGGATCGAGGGGCAGCTCGGCAGCCTGATGGAGGAACTGCGGCGGATCGCCAAGGTCGCCCAGGGGATCGGTGCCATCGCCTCGCAGACCAACCTGCTGGCCCTCAACGCGACCATCGAGGCCGCGCGGGCGGGCGAGGCGGGACGCGGGTTCGCGGTCGTCGCGGGGGAGGTGAAGGCCCTGTCGCGAAAGACCCGGGAGGCGACGGAGGAGATCGACGCGGCGCTGCGCGCGGTCACCGATCAGGCCGGCCGCCTCGCGGCACAGAGCGCCGCCAGCGTGCGCAGGGCGGAGGGCGTGCGCGCCGGGACCGCCGCGATCGACACCGTCTTCGCGAATCTCGGCGAGACCCTTCAGACGGTCGACGACCAGGCCGCGACCGTCGACGGCGGCGTCGCCGGGACCAGCCGCGACGTGGACCGGCTCGAGGAGCGGCTGGGCGGCCTCGCGACCGAGGTCGCCCAGTCCGACGCCAGCCTCGCCAAGGCGCGGGACCGTCTGAACGGCCTCATCCTGACGGGCGAGCGGCTCGTGGCCCGCTCCGCCGCCATGGGGGTGGCCACCGTCGACACGCCGTTCGTCGAGCGGGCGCAGGCGGCAGCGGTGGAGATCGCCGGCCGGCTGGAAGCCGCGGTGGAGCGGGGGGAGATCACGCTCGACGCCCTCTTCGACGAGGCCTACGTCCCGATCCCGGGCACGAACCCCGGGCAGGTGCGCACCCGCTTCACCGACCTGACCGACCGCCTGCTTCCCGCGATGCAGGAGCCGGTCCTCGCGATGAGCGACCGGATCGTCTTCTGCGCCGCGGTCGACCGGAACGGCTATCTGCCGACCCACAACGCGAAGTTCTCGAAGCCCCAGGGCCCCGACGTCGCGTGGAACACGGCCAACTGCCGGAACCGGCGGATCTTCGACGACCGCGTCGGCCTCGCCGCGGGCCGCAACCGCGAGCCGTCGCTGCTCCAGGCCTACCGCCGCGACATGGGGGGCGGGCAGTTCGTCCTGATGAAGGACGCCTCCGCGCCCATCGTCGTTCGCGGGCGGCACTGGGGGGGCCTGCGGCTCGCGTACCGCGCCTGAGCGCGACATCGCGGACGTGCGTGGCCGGTTCGGCCGGGACGCGGCCGACCGAACGGCTCAGTTCGGGACGAACAGCTGGAGCCCGAACCAGTGCCAGCGCCCGTCCATCGCGGGGACGGTGCAGTTCACCCGCAGGCGGCCCGACGGCAGAGGCTCCCGGAACCGGATCTCGATCCGATCCGTGCCGAGCCGTTCGAGAGCGGTGCGCCCGATCCCGCTCGCGAAGCAGGCGAGGCGGTCGGCGTTCGCGACCCGATCGGCCAGGGTGAAGCCGATGGCCGGCGGGTTCTGGCGGATCAGCGGATCGACCGGGGTGATGTCGGCGACCGGAAGGGGCAGGGCGGCGGTCACCTGGAGGAAGCGGTCGATGCCGCCGAACGCCTCGTTCACGACGAAGCGGGGCAGGGCGAGAGGGTCGGCCCCGCGGCCCACGGCACCCGACTGCTGCCCGAAGGCGGCGACGAAGCGCGCCTGTTCGACCAGGGTCCTGTGGGCGAGGCCGAACTCCCCGTGCGGATAGGCGAAGAGCGTGGGCGTCTGGCGGAGTTCGGCGGCGATGCGCTCGACCGAGCGACGGATCGCCGCCGCGTTCTCCTCCAGCGGCCGTCCCGTCATCGGGAGCGCCGCCGCCGGCATGGCCGCGATGGTCGCGCCGGTGCTCGCGACCTCCCGCAGTTCGGCCCAGCTCATGTGCGTGGCGGCGCCGCGGTCGAGGGGATCGGTCGACACGAACAGGGTGAAGGGGAGGCCCGCCGCGCGCAGACGGGGAAGGGCCTCGGCGTACACCGAGCGCCACGCCTCGTCGATGGTGATGACGACCGTGCGGTCGGGCAGGGGCGTCCCGTCGCGCAGCGCGGCGACGACGCGCGGCAGTGGCAGCACGCTGTACTCGCCGGACGTCAGCTCGGCCAGATGATCCTCGAACTGGTCGATGCGGACGCTGGTCGAGGGCGAATCGTCCTCGCCGAACCGGCCGTAGGCGAGGATCACCGCCCCGCCGTCCGGTACCTGGGCGAGCGCCGGACCGCCCATGGCGGACCCTGCGACGGCGACGATCGTCGCCGCCAGCACATGGCGCACGAGGCAGCCGAGCCTGCCGCCGACGGCGCGGCGACGGTCCGGGGAACAGGGAGCGATCCGCATCACCGGTCAAATGGCGCAGCATAGGGCACGGAGCAAGCGTGCCGAGGGCCCGCGCTCATGTCGCTTGCATTCGCGCGGGCGTCCGGGGACGC
>JBIJED010000594.1:0-2512 GCA_044343785.1 Azospirillales bacterium
CCGCCCGCCGACGAAGGCGCGATGTGGCCGGTCGCCGGCGCCGGGGCGGAGGGGAAGGAAGTCGGCGGTCATGGTCCGTCCGTCCGGTCGAAGACGCGCCCGGGGCTGAGCATCCAGCCGGGGTCGACGGCCGCCTTCAGCCGGCGCATCAGCGCGATCTCCGCCTCCGACCGGCACAGGCCCAGGTGCCGCTTCTTGGACCGGCCGATGCCGTGCTCGGCCGAGATGGAGCCGCCGCGCGGCCCCACCGTCGCCGCGACCAGATCCTCGATCCCGGCCGCGAAGGCGGGGTCGGCCGGCAGGTCGCCGACCGTGAGATGCAGGTTGCCGTCGCCGAGATGGCCGTAGACCTGGATGCGGCGGAGGCCGAGGGCGCGCAGCGCGGGCTCGATCGTCTCGACCCAGCCGCCCATTTCGGCGAGCGGCAGGCTCACGTCGAAGGCGAGGTAGGGCGCGATGGCCCGGGCCGCCTCGCTGGCCGCGTCGCGCAGCCGCCAGAAGGCGTCCGCGTCGGCGATCGACCGGGCGAGGACGGCGTCGGCGCCGGGGATCGCGGCGAGCGTCTCGCCCAGCACGGTCTCCAGCGCCGGCTCGGCCGCGACCGGACCGAAGCCGAGTGCTTCGACCAGCACGAGGATGCCGCCCCGCCCGTCGAAGGGATCGCGACCGAGGCCGAGGTCCCGCGTCACGAGACGCCAGTAGCCGGGCCACATCGCCTCGAAGCTGCCGAGCATGGGGCCGAGGCCGCGTCGGCAGGCGCGCAGCAGCGCCACGACCGCCTCGAACGATCCGACCGAGACGAGCGCCGTCGCCCGCGAGGCGGGACGCGGCTGGAGCTGGAGGACCGCGCGCGTGACGACGCCCAGCGTGCCCTCCGCGCCGATGAACAGGTGCTTCAGGTCGTAGCCCGCGTTGTCCTTCACGAGGCCGTTGAGCCGGGAGACGACCGTCCCGTCGGCCAGCACGACCTCCAGCCCCAGCACCGAGTCCCGCATCATGCCGTAGCGCAGCACGCGGTTGCCGCCGGCGTTGGTCGAGATCATGCCGCCGATCGCGGCCGAGCCCCGCGCGCCGATGTCGACCGGGAAGAAGAGGTCTTCCGCCTCCGCCGCCTCCTGCAGCGCCTGGAGCGGCACGCCCGCCTGGACGCGCGCGGTCTGGGCGTCCGCGTCGATCGCCTCGATCGCGGTCAGGCGTTCGAGCGAGAGCACGATCTCCCCGTCGACGGGAAGCCCGCCCTTCACGAGGCCGGTCATGCCGCCCTGGGGAACGACGGGATGCCCGAGACCGGCGAGGACCCGCAGCGTCGCGGCGACCGCGTCGGGCGTCGGCGGGCGCAGCACGGCCAGCGGCGCGCCCGTGTGGCCGCCCCAATCGCGGCGATGACGGTCGCCGGCCTCCGCGCCCGGGATGAAGCCGGGCCTGTCGAGGACGGAGCCGAGGGCGCGCGCGAGCGCCTCGACGCTCAGGGGCCGGTCGCCCGACGCCCGCTCCGGCGCATCCATGTGCCCGCCCTCCCCGGCCCCGCTTGCTGCGGACCGATCATCACCCTAGAAAGCGCAGCGTCAACGGGGGGATCGCCATGGAGCGCGGCCGCGCGACGGAACGTGCCGGGACGGGGCCGGCGGACGGCGGCCCGGGCGGGCTCGCCGCACGCCTCTACCGGCAGGCGTGGCTGATGTTCGTGCTGCCGCCGCTGTTCTGGTCGGGGAACTTCGTCCTCGGCAAGGCGGTGGCGGGGCACGTGCCCCCGGTCGGCCTCGCCTTCTGGCGCTGGACGGGCGCGCTCCTGATCCTGCTCGTCCTGTTCGGGCCGCGTTTCCGGGCCGACCTGCCGGAACTCCGCCGCCGCTGGCCGATCGTCCTGGTCCTCGCGGCGCTGGGCATCGGGCTCTACAACACGCTCGTCTACATCGGCCTCGGCACCACGTCCGTGCTGAACGCCCTCGTCCTCCAGTCCTCGACGCCGGTCGTGATCGTGGCGGCCAGCGTGCTGGTCCACCGCGACCGGATCGGGCTTCGTCAGGCGGCGGGCATCGCCGTCTCGCTCGCCGGGGCGCTGGCCATCGTCACGCGGGGCGACCCTGCGGCCCTGCTCGACCTGCGCCTCGCGATCGGCGACGCGCTGATCCTCCTCGCGGTCGCCGGCTACGCGTTCTACACGGTCCTCCTGCGCGACCGGCCGGCCGTCCATCCGATGAGCCTGCTGATCGCCACCTTCGGGCTGGGTGCCGCGATGATCCTGCCCTTCCATCTGCACGAGAGCCTCGTGGCCGGGCGGCCGATGCCGCTCGACGCCACGACGGCGTGGGCGGTCGCCTACGTCTGCGTCTTCCCCTCGATCCTCGCCTACATCGCCTTCAACCGGTCGGTCGAACTCCTCGGCGCCAACCGTACCGGCCTCGCCTTCCACCTGATGCCGGTGTTCGGCAGCCTGCTCGCGATCCTGCTCCTGGGCGAGCGGTTCGAGGGGCACCACGCGGTCGGCATCCCGCTGATCGCGGCGGGCATC
>JBIJED010000595.1:0-2510 GCA_044343785.1 Azospirillales bacterium
CCTCGTGGAGGAGGCCCGACCGGCCTCCGTTCCGGCCGTGACCCTGCACGTCTGCGTCAGCTGCGGCCGGTCGGACGGCGAGGCCGAGACCCGGGGCGCGCGCCTGCACGCCGCGGCGTCGGGCGCGGTCGCCGCCGCGGGCGACGGGGACTGGCTCGCCGTCCGCCCCGTGGAGTGCCTGTCGGTGTGCAAGCGCCCGACGACGGTGGCGCTCGCGGCCCCCGGCAAATGGACCTACGTCTACGGCGACATCGATCCGGCCGAGGATCTGGCCGACCTGATCGAGGCCGCCCGACGCTACGCCGTCGCCCCCGACGGCATCGTTCCCTGGCGCGAGCGCCCGGCCCGCATCCGCGGCCGCGCCGTCGCCCGCATCCCCCCGCTTCCCGCCGCCCCCGGAGCCCGCCCGTGACCCTGTCCGCGAAGGTCCCCTGCACGATCGTCACCGGCTTCCTGGGGGCCGGCAAGTCGACCCTCGTCCGCCACGCGCTGGAGAACGCCCGCGGCAAGCGCCTCGCCGTGATCGTGAACGAGTTCGGCGACGTGGGCGTGGACGGCGAGCTGCTGCGCGGCTGCGGGATCGAGAGCTGCCCCGAGGACGCGATCGTCGAGCTGCCGAACGGCTGCCTGTGCTGCACCGTCGCCGACGACTTCGTCCCGGCGCTGGAGCTTCTGCTGAACCGTCCCGACGGCCGGCCCGACCACATCCTGATCGAGACCTCGGGCCTCGCCCTGCCCAAGCCGCTCGTCAAGGCGTTCAACTGGCCCGCCATCCGCAGCCGGGTGACGGTGGACGGGGTGGTGACGGTCGTCGACGGCGCCGCCGTCGCCGCCGGCCGCTTCGCCGACGATCCCGAGGCCGTCGCCCGCCAGCGGGCCGAGGACCCGAACCTCGACCACGACAATCCGCTGGAGGAGGTCTACGAGGACCAGCTCCTGTGCGCCGACCTCGTGGTGCTGAACAAGACCGACCTGATGGACGCCGCCGCCATCGAGCGCGTGACGGCCGAGGTGACCGCGGCCGTGCCGCGACCGGTGAAGGTGGTCCGCACGGCGGGCGGCCGGGTCGACCCGCTCGTGCTGATGGGCCTCGGCGCCACGGCGGAGGCCGACCTCGACGCCCGCCCCTCCCACCATGAGGACGAGGGCGGCCACGACCACGACGATTTCGACCAGTTCGTCGTCGACATCCCCGAGACCGCCGCGCCCGAGGCGCTGGTGGCCGGCCTCGCCCGGGTGGCGGCCGAGCACGACGTGCTGCGCATCAAGGGCTTCGCCGCGGTCGCCGGCCGGCCGATGCGCCTCGTGGTGCAGGGCGTCGGTGCCCGTTTCCAGCACCACCACGACCGCCCCTGGCGGGCGGAGGAGGGGCGGGCGGGCCGTCTGGTCGTCATCGGCCGCAAGGGGCTGGACCGGACCGCGATCGAGGCGGCCGTGCGGGCCGCGGCCGACGCGCGCGTGCCCGCCTGATGCATCTCCTCCTCGCCCGGTCGGCCGGCCTCGACGACGCCGCGACGCCGGCGGCGGTCGATCTCGGCCAGACGCCGGGCGAGGTGGTGGCGCTGTCCTTCACCGACAGCGACCTCGCGGCGCTGGCCGCGGCCTGGGAGGGCGACCGGGAGCGGCTGCCGACCCTGCGGCTCGCGAACCTCCGCGACCTGCGCCACCCGATGTCGGTCGACCTCCACGTCGAGACCGTGATCGAGAAGGCGAAGGTGGTCGTCGTCCGCCTGCTGGGCGGGCTCGACTGGTGGCGCTACGGCCTCGAACAGGTGGCGGAGGCGTGCCGGGCGCACGGCATCCGCCTCGCCGCCGTTCCCGGCGACGACCGCGCGGACCCACGCCTCGCCGAGCTGTCGACCGTCCCCGCCGACGATCTCGCCCGGGTGGAAGCCTGGTTCCGCGAGGGCGGGGCGGCGAACCTCCGCTCCCTCCTCCTCTGGGCCGGTGGACGGCCGGGGTGGCGCACGCCGCGGCCCGTGCCGGCGGCCGGCCGCTGGGCGGCGGCGACGCGCGCCCGGCCGGGGGCGCCGCGCGCGCTCCTCCTCTTCTACCGCTCGCAGGTGCTGGCGGCCGACACGGCACCCGTCGATGCCCTCGGGCGGGCGCTCGCCGAGCGCGGGATGGACGTCGGGGCGGTCTTCGTCCGCAGCCTCAAGGACCCCGAGGCCATGGCGATCGTGCGGGCGGAGATCGCCCGCCGCCCGCCGGCGGTGATCCTCAACGCGACCGCCTTCTCCGCCCGGGCCGGCGACGGCACGGTCGTGGACGCGGCCGACCGCCCGGTGCTCCAGGTCGTGCTGCCCGGCATGTCCGAGGACGCCTGGGCCGCCTCGCCCCGCGGGCTCGGCGCGTCCGATCTCGCGATGCAGGTGGTCCTGCCCGAGGGCGACGGGCGGATCATGACCCGCGCGATCTCCTTCAAGACGCAAGCCGCGGCCGATCCGGATCTCGAATACGTGCGGTCTGTCCACCGGCCCCGCGCCGACCGGGTCGCGTTCGTCGCCGAC
>JBIJED010000596.1:0-2502 GCA_044343785.1 Azospirillales bacterium
CCTGCGCCGATGCGCGGATCGCGAACGATTCGGGCGCCATTCCAAGAGATCGCACCGTCGTCTCCGGGATCGACGAGGTCGACGGTGTCGCCCTGGCGCAGCGCCCAGAACGCCGCCAACAGCCCAAGGACACCACCGCCGACGATAGCGATCCTTGCCATCACGCGGCGTCCCGGGCGCCGGGCGTCTCAGGGTCGAGCCATAGGGCGAGCGGCCGAGGCATCCACTCCTCGCGTGTCGTGGTGACATCCCCTTGCTTCAGGATCGGGTCGGCCAGCCATGCGAGAGCCTGGAACTGCGCCGCCAGCTGGCCAGCGTCACCTAGCGGCAGCGACGCAGCCATCCGGTTGAGCCGCCCGAGATGCTTAGCCAGCATGCGTGCCGCGCCGGCCGTCGAGAAGGATGCGAGCGACATGTGGCCAATCATCTCGGCCTGCATCAGCGCGATGTCCGCCGCCGCAACCACCCGGTCCTGCGGCGTGATCTCCACCGTCTGCACGGCCATGAAGATGCGGTTCCAAGGCGCCACGAGGCAGCGATCCGTGACCCGCACGAAGGCTTCGCGCGAGAACGACCGCTCGGTCGCTTCTGGGGCGGTCCAGCAAAGGAAGAATCGCACAGCCGATGCACCGAACTCCTGCAGCAGGTCGCCCATCAGGACGACATGGCCGCGGCTTGTGGATATCTTCTCGTCGTCCAACTCGTAGAAGTGGTTCGAATAGTAGTTGACGGGCAGCATGAAGCGCCCGTTGTGCGCGAGCAGCATCGCCAAATGCGTCACACCCCAAAAGTATACGTTGTCGAGCCCGAGGAAGTATACAAGGTCAGTGTGCCTGTCCTGCCAAGCTTGCAAGCCGGTCTGGACGGCACCGTCGCGGGCCGCCGCTGTGCAGTACATCGACGCCGCCATGCCCTCAGCCCAGGCGTTGAAGACCTGCCCGGGCACCTCGTCGTAGCACGCCGGAATTCCCCAGGCCAGCGGGTAGGTCACCGGGAAATCTGGCAGCGGGCCCGCAAGGGACTGTGTGATGATGCGGCGGGCACCGGGGCGAAGCGCGGCCAGGCGTTCGGGGTTGTAGTATGCTTCAATCCGCTCGCGCAGCGGCTCCAGTTCCAGAACGAGGATTTCCGTCTCGTGGAACTCCAGGTCGCGATTGCCGGACAGCACGGAATGCGGATTGCGCAGGGTCTCGCAGGCGACGGGCTGCCCGCAGCTTTCGCAGAGCCCGCCGCGCGACTCTGCGAGGCAGTGCGGACATTCGCCCGCCACCAGCCCCTCGACGACAAAACACGCCTCCTGCGTGTCCCACGGCAGGAACCGCGTCTTCTTCACCAGCTTGCGTGCAGCATGCAGCGGATCGAGGAAGGCGCGCACCGCAGCCTCATAACCCGCGTCGAAGGGGGCGAAACCGTCGATCCGGATGAGCGCCTGGTCGAGCGAGCGTCGGATGGCCGCGGTCGACTGCGCCGCAAGCGTCGCTGGCTCAATCCCGAGCTTGCGCGCCGACGCGACGGTGAAGGTCTGGCTGTCGTCGGTGCCGGTCACGAACTCGGCCTCGCCGCCTTGCAGCAGGACCCATCGGCGCAGAACGTCGGCGCTCATGTAGGGACCCGCGATGTGTCCGATGTGCAGGTCGCCGTTCGGAGTCGGGGGCGGGCCGATGATCAGCAGGCGGTTGCTGGGCGTGGTCATGACGACAACTTCCTTTCCGACAGCTGTGAGGCGGCGAGCTGACGAAGACTCATGGCGTCGTCCCACCAGATGCTGTACATGATAAAATCAGTTTTCCCGCGGTTCACGACGCGGTGGCGAGTGCCCGGCTCGAAGTAGACGGTGTCGCCGCGGGCGAAGGTCGCTTCCTCGCCGTCCATCTCGATGACGGCTTCGCCTTCGAGGGCAACGAAGATCTCATATTCGTGGTGCGCATGTGGGGTGGAGGCGCTGCCCGGAGCCAAGATGCACCAAGAGCTCTCGAAGGGAGTGGTCAGCGGGAACGGCAGCAGACGCTGCGCTCGCAGCCCGTTTTCGTGCACCAGCACTTTCGGGTCGAAGCGCTTGATGCGCTGATCGGCAGCGAAGCGGCGCAGCGAGTTCCGCTGGATCAGCGCGCCGACCTCCTGTGCCCGCACACTTTGAACGCTGAGAAGGGAGTCAGCGATGCCGTGGGTGCCTTCGTTGACACCGAGGACGAAGCACATCGCGGACTCAGAACCCTGCGCCCCGAGTTCGAGCCGGTAGAAGCGATCGATGATGACCTCGTCGACGCCCGCGGCGCGGGCAGTCTCGATGATCAGCCGCGGCATCTGCGGGTCGAAACCGGTGCCAAGCAGCACGAGATCAAACCGAGCTTCGCTCGGCCCATCGAGCTTCGAATGCAGGCGCATTGTCACCGCTGCGTCATCTACCATGGCGTGGCGGATCGAGGTCAGCGGAAGGATTTCGAGGTCACCCCGTCTGTCGAGCTTCCGCTGATATCGCTGTGCATAAAGCGCCTCGACGGT
>JBIJED010000077.1:0-9034 GCA_044343785.1 Azospirillales bacterium
CGGCAGCCGCACCCAGGCCCACGGCGAACGCGCCGGGGAACCCGCCGTGCAGCGCGCGGCGGACGAGAAGGATTGAGGCCGCGCCCACGGGTGCGGCGACGACGAAGCCGGCGACGAAACCGAGAAGGAACGACAGGGACAAGGCGTGGGCGGTCTTTCCAGAGGCGTCGCGGTCAGCCGAAGACCTCGGCGTAGAGGGCGACGATCTCGTCCTCCGTCGGAACGCGGGGGTTGTTGGCCGGCGACCCCGAGGCGAGCGCCTGCTTCGCCATCGTCCGGGTCAGGTTGCCGTACCGGGTCGTCTCGATGCCCCATTCCCGGGGCGTCGGCACCTTCAGGTCGGCGTTCAGCGCCCGCAGCGCGCCCAGCAGCGCCGAGCCCGCCGCCGCATCGTCCGCCCCGGCGGCGGCCACGCCCATCGCCCGCGCGCAGTCGGCGTAGCGGCCGGGCGCCGACGCGAGCGAGAAGGCGGTGACGGCCGGAAGCAGCATCGCGTTCGACAGCCCGTGCGGGACATGGAAGTGCGCGCCGATCGGCCGGCTCATCCCGTGGACCAGCGCCACCGACGCGGAGGAGAAGGCGAGCCCGGCGAGCGTCGCCCCCAGCATCATCGCCTCGCGCGCCGCGCGGTCGCCCGGGTCGGTGCAGGCGGTGCGGACGTTGGCCGCGATCAGCGCCATCGCCTCGCGCGCCATGGCGTCGGCGTAGGGGTTGGCCTTGCGGCTGACATAGGCCTCGATCGCGTGGGTCAGGCTGTCGATGCCCGTGTCCGCCGTGAGGCGGAAGGGCTTGGTCAGGGTCAGTTCGTAGTCGACGATCGCCGCCGCGGGCACGAGGTCGGCCCCGGCGATCAGCATCTTCTCGTCGGTCTCGACGTCGGTGATGACCGTGAACCGCGTCACCTCCGACCCCGTCCCGGCGGTCGTCGGGATGGCGAGCAGCGGCGGACCGGCCTTCGGGATCGGGTTCGGCACCTTGTAATCGCGCATGCGCCCGCCGTTCGCGTGCAGCACCGCCATCGCCTTGGCCGTGTCGATGGGCGATCCGCCGCCGAGCGCCACGAGCCCGTCGAACCCGCCGTCGGCGAGGCGGCGCACACCGGCCGCGACCACCTCCGTCGTCGGATCGGGCACCGTCCCGTCGAAGACCGCATGGCCGATGCCGGCCGCGTCGAGGACGGCCGCGAGCCTCGCGACGGTGCCGTTGCCCGCGAGGAACGCGTCGGTCACCACGAGCACGCGGGTCGCCCCGACGCGCTTCAGGACGTCGCCGGCCTGGGCGAGCGATCCGCCGCCGAGCACCAGATGGCGCGGCGTGACGATGTGCGCGACGGTCATGTGTGCGGATCCCTTTCCCCGTCGCCCCGTGTCCCCGTGGGGGCGCCCGCGAATGGTTTGGACCACTCGGGATCTCCCGCGCAAGTGCGGTCTCGCCGCGGCGCGGCGAGACCCCGGCAGTCAAACCCTTGTGGTCGTTGGGTCTTTTCGTTCCGTCGCCGTTTCGAATCCCGTGGCCAGCGGGCGATGCCGGCGTTATGTTGCCTGCTTCATCGAACCGGACTTTCAAGTCGGGCAGGGAGAGATGCAGATGATCGTTCGTGGGATCGCCGTCGCAGGCCTCGCGCTTGCCGTCACCAGCGGGGCTGCGCAGGCGCAGTCGGTACCGTCCGTCATCTTCGACATGGGCGGCAAGTTCGACAAGTCGTTCAACGAGGCCGCCTACAACGGGGCGGAGCGGTTCAAGAAGGAGTTCAACGTCGAGTACCGCGAGTTCGAGATCTCGAACGAGGCCCAGCGCGAGCAGGCGCAGGTCAACATGATCCGCCGCGGCGCGAACCTCGTCGTGGCCATCGGCTTCGCGCAGGCCGCCGCGGTGACCAAGAACGCGGCCGAGAACCCGAACGTCCGGTTCTGCATCATCGATTCGGTCGTCAACGCGCCGAACGTCCGCTCCTACACCTTCAAGGAGCACGAGGGTTCGTACCTCGTGGGCATGGCCGCCGCCATGGCGTCGAAGACCGGCAAGGTCGGCTTCGTCGGCGGGATGGACATCCCGCTGATCCGCAACTTCGCCTTCGGCTACGAGCAGGGCGCGAAGGCGGTGAACCCGCAGATCGAGGTCTTCCAGAACATGACCGGCACGACGCCGGCCGCCTGGCGCGACCCGACCCGCGGCGGCGAACTCGCCCGCAGCCAGTTCGACCGCGGCGCCGACGTCGTCTACGCGGCGGCGGGCGCCACCGGCCTCGGCGTGCTCCAGGCGGCCGCCGACCTGAACAGGCTCGCGATCGGCGTGGATTCGAACCAGAACCACCTGCACCCGGGCAAGGTCCTCACCTCGATGCTCAAGCGGGTCGACACCGCCGTCTACAACTGCATGAAGGACGCCCACGAGAACAAGTGGACGGCCGGCGCGCAGTCGCTTGGCGTGAAGGAGGACGGCGTGGGCTGGGCGCTGGACCAGAACAACCGTTCGCTCGTCACGGCCGACATGGAGCGCCGCATCACCGAGGCGCGCCAGAAGATCATCTCGGGCGAAATCACCGTCCGTCCGTACCAGCAGTGAGCCTTCCCGTCGGCGACGCCCCGGCCCTCGAGGTCCGGGGCGTCAACAAATGGTTCGGGACGAACCACGCCAACCGCGACATCGACCTCGCGATCGCCCGTGGCACGATCCACGGCATCGTGGGGGAGAACGGGGCGGGCAAGTCCACGATCATGAACATCGTGTACGGCTATCTCCAGCCGGACTCGGGCGAGATCCGCGTGGGCGGACGGCCTCTGGCCGTCCGGTCCCCGCGGGACGCCATCGCGGCCGGCATCGGCATGGTCCACCAGCACTTCATGCTGGTCGATCCCTTCACGGTGCTGGAGAACGTGCTGCTGGGCGCCGAGGGCGGGCTGACCCTCGCCGCCGGCGCCCGCCGCGCGCGGGACGAGCTGGCGCGGCTGGAGAAGGACTACGCGCTCGAGGTGGACCTCGACGCGGTGGTCGGCGACCTTCCGGTCGGCGTGCAGCAACGGCTCGAGATCCTCAAGGCGCTCTTCCGCGGGGCCGAGATCCTCATCCTCGACGAGCCGACCGGCGTCCTCACGCCGCAGGAGGTCGAACACCTCTTCCGCATCCTCCGTGCGCTGAAGGCGCAGGGGAAGACCATCGTCATCATCACCCACAAGCTGCGCGAGGTGATGGAGCTGACCGACACGGTCACCGTCATGCGCCGCGGCGAGGTGGTGGCGACGAAGCCGACGGCCGCGACCTCGCGCGAGGAGCTGGCGTCGCTGATGGTCGGGCGCTCGGTCGTGCTGCGGGTGGAGAAGCCGCCCGCGGCGGCCGGGCGCAAGGTTCTGGAAGTGGAGGGATTGACCGTCGTCGACGGGCAGGGCGTCCGGCGGGTCAAGGACGCGTCCTTCGACGTCCGCGCGGGCGAGATCGTCGGCATCGCCGGCGTCTCCGGCAACGGGCAGACGGAGCTGATGGAGGCGCTGGCGGGCATGCGTCCGATCGCATCCGGCCGTGTGCGCCTCTCGGGCGCCGACCTGATCACCCCGTCCCGCCGGCCCGATGCGCGCGCCGTCCGTCGGGCGGGCGTGGCCCACGTGCCGGAGGACCGGCAGCGGGTGGGCATGGTCACCAGCTTCACCGCATACGAGACGCTGATCCTCGGCTACGAGGGCGACCCCGCCTACGCGCGCGGGCCCCTGATCGACTGGAGCGGCGTGCGCACGCGCTGCGCGAAGGAGATGGAGGCCTACGACGTCCGCCCGCCGGTGCCGACACTCAAGTCGTCGAAGTTCTCCGGCGGCAACCAGCAGAAGATCATCCTGGCGCGCGAGATCGAGCGGAACCCGGACGTTCTTCTGGTCGGACAGCCGACCCGCGGCGTCGACATCGGCGCCATCGAGTACATCCACCGCCGCCTCGTGCAGCTGCGCAACGACGGGAAGGGGATCCTTCTCGTCTCGGTGGAGCTGGACGAGATCCTGGCGCTTTCGGACCGGATCATCGTCATGTTCGACGGGATGATCGTCGGCGAGGTCCCGGCGGATCAGGCGGACGAACGGCGCATCGGCCTGATGATGGCCGGCATCGCGGAGGCGGCCTGAGCCATGGCGACGCTCGACGGGTTCGGCCGGCCGGCCGACGTGCCCTGGTGGGTGGGGCTGGTCCTCCTCCCGCTGCTCAACCTGCTGGCGGCGTTCGTGATCGCGGGCGGGGTGATCTGGGTGCTGGGCGTCGACCCGGTCGCGGCGCTCGAGGTGCTCGTGTGGGGGGCCTTCGGCGACACCGACCTCATCGGCTTCACCCTCTACTACACGACCAACTTCATCTTCGCCGGCCTCGCCGTCGCGATCGCCTTCCATTGCGGGCTGTTCAACATCGGCGGCGAGGGGCAGGCCTACATCGCGGGGCTCGGCGTGGGCCTCGTCGGTCTCGCGATGGGCGGCTGGCCGTGGCCGGTGGTCATGGCGGTCGCCGTGCTCTCGGCGGCGCTGTTCGGCGGGATCTGGGCGCTCGTGCCGGCGTGGCTCCAGGCCTATCGCGGCAGCCACATCGTCATCACGACGATCATGTTCAACTTCATCGCCGCCTCGATCATGAACTACGTCATGGTCGACGTGCTGATCGCGCCCGGCCAGCAGGCGCCGGAGAGCCGGGCGTTCGACCCCTCGACACACCTGCCGTCGCTTCAGGACGTGCTGGCGCTCTTCGGTATTCGCTCGCGCACCAGTTTCCTCAACGTCTCCTTTCTTCTGGCCGTCGCCTGCTGCGTCGCCTTCTGGGTCTTCGTCTGGCACACCCGCTGGGGCTACGGCATCCGAACGGTGGGGCAGAACGAGCGCGCGGCCGTCTACGCCGGCATCCGGCCCGGCCGCATGATCATGCTGGCGATGGTGATCTCGGGCGCGCTCGCGGGTCTGGTCGCGGTCAACGTGCTTCTGGGCGCGCAGCACCGCATCATCCTGAACTACACGGGCGGCGTCGGCTTCGTCGGCATCGCCGTGGCGCTGATGGGGCGGAACCATCCGCTCGGCATCTTCCTGTCGGCGCTCTTGTTCGGCGCGCTCTACCAGGGCGGTTCGGAGCTGAACTTCGAGTTTCCCAAGCTCTCGACCGAGATGGTCGTGGTCATCCAGGGCCTGATCATCCTGTTCGCGGGCGCGTTGGAAAACCTGTTCCGGCCGCAGGTCGAGGCGCTGTTCCGCCGCCGCCTGCGCGCGGCCGCGTGAGGGGAGGGGACCGATGGACGACATCCTCCTGACCATCGTCTCGGTCGCGGGCGCCACCATCCGGGTCGCGACGCCGCTCGTCTTCGCGGCGCTGGCCGGGCTCTACGCCGAGCGCTCGGGCGTGGTCGACATCAGCCTCGAGGGCAAGATGCTGGCGGCCGCCTTCGCCGCCGCCGCGGCCGCCCATGTGACGGGCAGCCCGTGGGTCGGGTTGCTCGCGGGGATCGCCGCGTCGACGCTCTTCGCCCTCGTCCACGCCTATGCCTGCATCACCAAGGCGGGCAACCAGGTCGTCTCGGGCATGGCGATCAACATCCTCGTCGCGGGCCTCGCGCCGACGCTGGCGATCGCGTGGTTCGGCCTCGGCGGGAACACGCCGAGCCTCGCCAGCGGCGCGCGGTTCCAGGCGATCCGCCTGCCGTTCGTGGATCTGCTCGCCCCGGTGCCGATCATCGGCCCGATCTACGCGCAGGTGATCAGCGGCCACAACATCCTCGTCTACATCGCCGCCGCACTCGTGCCGCTCACCGGCTGGGTGCTGTTCCGCACGCGGTTCGGGCTGCGGCTGCGGGCGGTGGGCGAGAACCCCAGCGCGGTCGACACGGCCGGCGTCTCGGTCGTGGCGCTGCGCTACCGGGCGATGGTCATCTGCGGCGTGCTGTGCGGCGTGGCGGGCGCCTATCTCTCGACCGCGCAGGGGGCGGCGTTCGTGAAGGACATGACGGCCGGCAAGGGATTCCTCGCGCTGGCGGCGCTGATCTTCGGCCGCTGGCTGCCCTGGCCGGCGCTCTTCGCCTGCCTCCTCTTCGCGCTGACCGACGCGATGCAGGTCCGCCTGCAGGGGACGCCGATCCCGGGCATCGGCGTCATCCCGGTGCAGTTCATCCAGATGCTGCCCTACGTGCTGACGGTGCTCCTGCTCGCGGGCTTCGTGGGCAAGGCGATCGCACCGAAGGCGAGCGGCATTCCCTACGTGAAGGAGCGCTGAGATGGCGGACGTCCCGCGCGACCTGTTCGAGGCAGCCCTCGCGGTGCGGGAGCGGGCCTACGTCCCCTATTCGCGCTTCAAGGTGGGCGCGGCGTTCCGCACGGCGGACGGTGCGATCGTGACCGCCGCCAACGTCGAGAACGCCGCCTATCCGCAGGGCCAGTGTGCCGAGGCCAGCGCCGTCGGCCGCATGGTGGCCGAGGGGCACCGCCGGATCGCCGAGGTGGTCGTGATCGGCGGCGAGGCGGGCGACGGCATGCTCTGCACGCCCTGCGGCGGCTGCCGGCAGCGGATCCGGGAGTTCGCGGGGCCGGACGTCCCGATCTGGGTCTGCGGACCCGATGGCAGCCGTCGCCGGTTCACCCTGGACGAGCTGCTTCCCTTCTCCTTCGGACCCGCGAACCTGGGCGTCTGAGCCATGACCATCGCACCACCCATCCCCGGCGGACCGGACGACGCGGCCGCCGCGCTGCGTGCCCGGCTCCCTTCGGGGTTCGTCCCGCGCGCGGCTCTCGTCCTGGGGTCCGGCCTCGGCGGCATCGCCGACCGGATCGAGGACGCGGTCGCCGTTCCCTACGGCCAGATCCCGGGATTCTTCCCGCCCGGCGTCCACGGCCATGCGGGCCGGCTCGTCTTCGGGCGCCTCGCGGGCGTGAACGTGGCCGTCATGCAGGGCCGCAAGCACATGTACGAGGGGCTCCCGAACGCCGCCGTCACCACGCCGGTCCGGACGCTGAAGTTGCTCGGCTGCCCGCTGCTCATCCTCACCTGCGCCGCCGGCTCGCTGCGGACCGAGGTGGGGCCCGGGCGGCTGATGATGGTGACCGACCACATCAACATGCAGGGCACGAGCGTGCTGGTCGGCCCGAACGACGAGCGCTTCGGCCCCCGCTTCCCGCCCCTGCTCGACGCCTGGGACCCGGCGATGAACGCGCGGATGCGCGCGGCGGCGGGTGCGGAGGGCCTCGACCTGACCGAGGGCGTCTATGCCGCGTGGCTCGGCCCCGCGTTCGAGACGCCGGCCGAGGTGCGGATGCTGAAGATGCTGGGCGGCGACGCGGTCGGCATGTCGATGGTGCAGGAATGCCTCGCGGCCCGGCATTGCGGGCTGACGGTGTGCGGCCTCGCCGCCATCACCAACCTCGGCGTCGGGCTCTCGCCCGACCCGGTCAACCACGACCAGACGCTGGAGGGGGCCAAGCTGGCGGCGGGCGACCTCGAACGCCTGCTCCTCCGTTTCCTCGGGGGGCTCGCGTGACGGCCGCCGACGTCGCCCGCCGCGCCCTCCCGCTCCTCGACCTGACGAGCCTGGAGGAGAGCGACACGGACGCGAAGATCCGCGCGCTCTGCGCCCGCGCGACGACGCCCGCCGGGAACGTGGCCGCGGTCTGCGTCTTTGCGCGGTTCGTCGCCCTGTCGAAGGCGGCGCTGGCGGGGACGGGGGTGCGCGTCGCGACGGTCGTGAACTTCCCCGCTGGCGGCACCGACGTCGCCGCGGTAGAGGCCGAGACGCGGGCCGCGGTCGCCGCGGGTGCCGACGAAATCGACGCGGTCCTGCCCTACGCCGCCTTCGCCGCCGGCGACACGGGCACGGCGGAGCGGATGCTGCGCGCCGTCCGCGCCGCCTGCGCGGGGCGCCTGCTGAAGGTGATCCACGAGACCGGCGCCCTGCCGGACGCCACCACGATCCGCGCCGCGGCGGAACTGTCCGTCGCGTGCGGCGCCGACTTCCTGAAGACATCGACCGGCAAGCGCAGCCCGGCGGCGACGCCCGAGGCGACCCGCATCCTGCTGGAGGTCTCGAAGGCGCACGGCGGTCGCCTCGGGGTGAAGCCGGCGGGCGGCATCCGCGACACGGGCACGGCCGGCGCCTATCTGGCGATCGCCGACGACGTGCAGGGGTCCGGCTGGATCTCGCCGGGCACGTTCCGTTTCGGCGCCTCGGGCCTGCTCGACGCGCTCCTCGCCGATCTCGGCCACGGGGCCGGGGCGGCGAAGCCGGCGGGGTACTGAGCCCGTGCTGCCGCAGGAGATCATCCGCGCCAAGCGCGATGGCCGCGCGCTGACGGCGGACCAGATCGGCGCCTATGTGCGCGGTGTGACCGACGGAACGGTGACCGAGGGGCAGATCGCCGCCTTCTCCATGGCCGTCTTCTTCCGCGGCATGACGCTCGACGAACGCGTCGCGCTCACGACCGCGATGATGCGCTCGGGCCGGGTGCTGGACTGGCGGTCGGCGAACCTGCCGGGCCCGACGCTCGACAAGCACTCGACCGGCGGCGTCGGCGACAAGGTGAGCCTGCTGCTCGCCCCCATGGTGGCCGCCTGCGGCGGCTTCGTGCCGATGATCTCCGGCCGCGGCCTCGGCCATACCGGCGGCACGCTCGACAAGATGGAAGCCATCCCCGGCTACACCGCCAAGCCCGACCCCGACACCTTCGTGCGGGTCGTGCGCGAGGCGGGCTGCGCGATCATCGGCCAGACCGCAGACCTCGCCCCCGCCGACGGTCGCATCTACGCCGTGCGCGACGTGACGGCGACGGTGGAGAGCCTCGACCTGATCACCGCCTCGATCCTGTCGAAAAAGCTGGCCGCCGGCCTCGACGCGCTGGTGCTCGACGTGAAGTTCGGCACCGGTGCCTTCATGCAGGCGTTCGACGACGCGGTGGCGCTGGCCGAGAGCCTCGTCGGCGTGGCGAACGGGGCGGGGTTGCGGACGTCGGCGCTGCTCACCGACATGAACCGCTGCCTCGGCACGACCGCCGGCAACGCGGTCGAGGTGCGGGAGTGCCTCGCCATCCTTCGTGGGGATGCC
>JBIJED010000078.1:0-9006 GCA_044343785.1 Azospirillales bacterium
CCCGGGGCGATGGAGATCGACGGGCTGCGGATGCTGGTCCGCCGCGCGCGGGGGGGCTGAGGGGGGCGGGGACGAAGACCCTCACCCCCCCTGTCCCTCTCCCGCGGCGCGGGTGAGGGACAGGGCGAGGGCGACCCGCGGCGTCAGCCGCGGTTCCACCATCCGCGACGGGATTTCTCCGCCTGCGCCTCGACCGCCGGAGCCGGGGGCTCCGGTGCGGCCGGTGCGGCCGGTGCGGGGGTCGGCACGGCCTCCACGATCGCGGCCGGCACTTCCGGTTGGGCCGGCGCGGCGAACTCCGGGGCGGGCTCCGGCGCGGCCTTGCGACGGGCCGGACGCTTCGGCTTCGCGACGGGGGCCTCCGCCACCGGCTCGGGCGCCGGCGCCTCGGCCGGTGCGGCGGCCTTGCGCGTCCGCCGCGGCTTGGCCGGGGCCGGTTCGGCGACCGGCCCGGGCGCCGGGGCCTGCACCGCCGGTACGGGCGCCGCGACCTCGGGCGTCGCCACCTCGGGCGTCGCCGCCTCGGGTTCGGCCGCCTTGCGTCGGCGGGCGGGCGCCCGCTTCGGCTTGGCCGGGGCCTCCGCCGCGACGGTGACGGGGGCGGCGACCGGCGTCGCCGCCGGCTGGTCGAGGCTGCTCAGGTCCAGGAGGTCGTCCGCGCTCGCGTCCTCGACGGGGCCGTCGAGCGGGGCCAGCGCCGCGATGCGGGCCCGTGCCGGAGCGGCCGGCTGCTGCGGCACGGGCGGAACCTCCGCCGGAGTCGCCGCGTCCGCCGCGTCCGCCGCGTCCGCCGCGACCTCTGGGGTCGCCGCCTCGTCGCCGCGCTCGCGCCGCCGCCGACGGCCGCCGCGCTTGCCACGACGACGCTTGCGACGGTCCTCGCCGCCGGCCGCGGCGCCCGCCTCGTCGGTGGGCTCGTCGCCCTCGGCCTCGCCCTCGGCATCGCCGGTCTCGGGATCGGCCTCGGCCTCGCCGTCGTCGTCGTCGACGACCGCGCCCAGGACGGCGAAGGTCTCGGGCTGGCCGGTGTCGGCGCCGCGCTCGTCCCCGCCGCGCTCGTCCCCGCCGCGCTCGTCCCCGCCGCGCTCGTCCCCGCCGCGCCGCCGCCGCCGCCGCCGCCGGCGACGCCGGCCGTTCTGGTCATCGCCGCCGCGGTCCTGGCCCTCGGCCGTCTCGGCCGCGCCTTCGGTCTCCTCGGCCACGACCGGCTCGTCCTCGGGCGCGTCCTCCGCGGCCTCCTCCTCCGCCTCGGCGCGGGCCACGATCTGGGCCTGACGCTCACGCTCGGCGAACTCCGCGGCGATGGCCTGCATCTCCTCCGGCGTCCGGGCGCGCACCCGGTCGATCTTGAAGGCCGGGACGACAAGGACGTCGTCGGCCGTCACCAGGACGCGGAACGCGTAGCGGCGCTCGAGGTCCGACAGCGCCGGGCGGAGCTGGTTCAGGAGATAGAGGACGACGGCCGTCGGCGCGGTCACGGCGATCTCGGCCGAGCGCCGACGGATGCCCTCCTCCTGCACCGCGCGCATCACCTCCATCGCCGCGCTCTCGACCGAGCGGACGAGGCCGAGGCCCTGGCAGTGCGGGCAGCGGGTGAAGTGCGTCTCCATCAGCGACGGACGCAGCCGCTGGCGCGACAGCTCCATCAGGCCGAAGGGCGAAATGCGGCCGATCTGGATGCGCGCGCGGTCGGCCTTCATGGCCTCCTTCAGGCGCCGCTCGACCGCGGCGTTGTTGCGGCTCTCCTCCATGTCGATGAAGTCGATGACGACCAGACCCGCGAGATCGCGCAGGCGGAGCTGGCGCGCCACCTCGTCCGCGGCCTCCAGGTTCGTCTTGGTCGCCGTCTCCTCGATGTTGCGCTCGCGCGTCGCGCGGCCCGAGTTGACGTCGATCGCGACCAGCGCCTCGGTCTGGTTCAGCACGATGTAGCCGCCCGACTTCAGCTGGACGACCGGGTTGTGCATCGCGTCGATCTGGTTCTCGACCTGGTGCCGCATGAACAGCGGGATCAGGTCGTCCTTGTAGTTCTGGACCTTGCGGGCATGGGAGGGCATGACCATCCGCATGAAGTCCTTGGCCGTGCGGTAGCCGGCCTCGCCCTCGACCCAGATCTCGTCGATCTCGCGGTTGTAGAGGTCGCG
The DNA here is from genome assembly GCA_044343785.1 of Azospirillales bacterium. Classification (GTDB taxonomy): domain Bacteria; phylum Pseudomonadota; class Alphaproteobacteria; order Azospirillales; family Azospirillaceae; genus CANGXM01. The sequence continues at coordinate 2,145 of JBIJED010000078.1, forward strand.
GATCGACCGCTTGATGAGGTTGCCTTCCTCGTAGATCAGCTCGGGCGCGGTCGATTCGAGCGTGCGCTCGCGGATCGAGTCCCAGAGCCGGAGGAGATAGTCGAGGTCGCGCTTGATCTCCTGCTTGGACCGTTCCATCCCGGCCGTGCGCAGGATCACGCTCATGCCGTCCGGAAGATCCAGATCGTCGAGGATCTCCTTCAGGCGCTTGCGGTCGGTCGTGTTGGTGATCTTGCGGCTGACCCCGCCGCCGCGCGGCGTGTTGGGCATCAGCACGCAGTAGCGGCCCGGCAGCGACAGGAAGGTTGTGAGCGCCGCGCCCTTGTTGCCGCGCTCCTCCTTGGTGACCTGAACCAGCATGATCTGCCGGCGCTTGATCACCTCCTGGATCTTGTACTGGCGCAGCGTTCGCGGCCGGCGCTGGCGGACCTCGTCCACCTCGTCGCCACCCACCTGCTCGACGCGGTCGGCCTCCTCGCCGTCGGCGTCGCCGCCGTCCGCGGCAACGGCCCGCGCCTCCTCGGCGGCCTCCTCGGCGGCGCCGCGCGTGTCCTCGTCGCCGGCGTCGTCGCCGCGGTCCAGCAGCGCGTCGTTGGCGCCCGCGGCCGGAAGGGCGTCGAAGCCCTCGCCCTCGGCCTCGCCGTGGTCCTCGCCGTCGTTCGCCCGGGCGGAGACGCGCTGCGTCTCCATCTCCAGCGCCTCGCGGTCGGAGACCGGGATGCGGTAGTAGTCCGGGTGGATCTCGGAGAAGGCCAGGAACCCGTGCCGGTTCCCCCCGTACTCCACGAAGGCGGCCTGGAGCGAGGGCTCGACCCGCGTCACCTTGGCCAGATAGATGTTGCCCTTGATCGGCTTCCGGCTCGCGACCTCGAAATCGAGTTCTTCGAGCTTGTGGCCGCTCACCACGACCACCCGGGTTTCCTCCGGATGGGTCGCGTCGATCAGCATGCGCTTGGTCATGCAACTCCCCGCGGCGCGCCACCCCGCGCGCGACCGACGCCGGATGGCTCGCCTCTCGTCTGTGGCGAAGCGGACGGCCACCGGACCGGGGTCCGTCGAACGGCGCATCCGGAGAGCTGCCATGACGGATCGATCGGCGGCGACCGGGCATCCGTCCCGGTGATCCGGGCCGAAGGCCAGCTTCGAGGTTTCGCCTCTTCCCGCACCGTCCGGGAACCGCCTTCGCGCCGGTCGGCGCCGCTCCCGGTGTCCTTCGCACGTGGGTGTCTGCGGTCGTCCGACCCGTCGCGTCGACGCAGGACCCGTTGCGGGCCCGGCGGACGTGGGTATGTCGCGGATTCAACATAACCCCCGATGGGGCGTGCCACAATGCCCGATCGCGCCGACCCCCACCGAATCGTCGTCGCCGGCCGTCCCGTCGGCGAAAGGGCCCGCGTTGGTGGGAGAGGGGGTGAGGCGGCGTCTCAATATGCCGATTGAAGTCTTTGATTCTCAGGCTGTATATCTGAAAGAGTACCGAACGTGGGGCCGCCGTCCGTGCCGATCCGCCTGCTCCTCGCCCTCCTCCTGACCGTCGTCGCCGTCCTCGGCGCGGGCGCCGTGCGGGCGGAGCGTCCGGCGGTGGTGGACGTGCGTCTCGGCCAGAACGGGGAGACGACGCGCTTCGTGCTGGAACTCGCCGAACCGGCGGCGTTCCGCATCGCGGTGCTCGCGGACCCCTATCGGATCGTGCTGAACGGGCCGGCGCTGGACTGGGCCGCCGGGGCGCTCGCCGGGCGCGGGGCCGTCGCGGCGGTCGCCGGCGATCCCGACGTCGGGCGAATCGTCCTCGACCTGTTCGGCCCGGTGGAGATCGTCCAGGCCTTCGCCCTGCCGCCGCAGGACGGGCGACGCCATCGGCTGGTGCTGGACCTCCGGCCGACCGACGCCGCCGCCTTCGGGCCGGAGGAGCGGCGGATCGCGGTCGGGACGACGGACACGGGGCCGCCCGTGCCCCAGCCGCCTGTGCCCCAGCCGCCTGTGGCGGCGACGCCCGTGCCCCAGCCGCCCGTGCCCCAGCCGCCTGTGGCGGCGACGCCGGTCTCGACCCTGCGCTTGCCCGCCGAACCGCTGCCCACCCGGGCCAACCGCATCGCCCCCGGGGGCCGTCCGTCCGCCGAACGCAGACCCTCGCGGCGGGTCGTGGTGGTCGACGCCGGCCACGGCGGGGTGGATCCCGGCGCCATCGCCGTGACCGGCGTGCACGAGAAGGAGGTGACCCTCCAGGTCGCCCGCGCGCTCCGCACGGCGCTGGAGGCGACCGGGCGCTACCGGGTGGTGATGACGCGCGACGCCGACGTCTTCCTCGCCCTGCGGGACCGCGTGGCCATCGCGCGGGAGGCCAGGGCCGACATCTTCGTCTCGCTCCACGCCGACAGCATCGACCGCGAGACGGTACGCGGCCTCTCGGTCTACACGCTCTCCGACCAGGCGTCGGACCGCGAGGCGGCGCAGCTGGCCGCACGCGAGAACAGGGCCGACGCGCTCGCGGGCGTCGATCTCGCCCGGACCAGCGACCAGGTGGCCCGGGTCCTCGTCTCCATGGCCCAGCGGCACACGCTCAACCAGTCCCGTCGCCTCGCCAACCAGATCGTCGAGACCATGCGGAGCGAGTTCCCGCTCATCCCGCAGCCGCACCGGTCGGCCGGCTTCGCGGTGCTGACGGCGCCCGACGTGCCGGCCGTGCTGATCGAGATGGGCTATCTGTCGAGCCCCCAGGACGCGCGCCTGCTGGCGACCGGCGCGCACCAGCAGCGGCTCGCCCGCTCGGTCGCCCGGGCGGTCGATCGTTTCTTCGCACCTGCGAACGTCGCAAGCCGGCCATGACGCGCCGGCCCTAGACCCGTCACATTCGCTCTCCAATGTCGGAGGATCGAACGAACCGGGCGGCCGTTACCGCCCCATGTCGGTGGTCCCCAGGGCGGTCCGCGATGCTCCGTGTCTTCCTGTTCCTGACCTCGCTCGTGGTCGTCGCGGGCCTCGCGGCCGGCGGGGCCGGCGTCCACGTGCTGATGCGGGTCACGCACGACCTGCCCGACCATTCCGCGCTCGCCGACTACGAACCGCCGGTCGTCTCGCGCCTGCACGCCGGCGACGGGCGCCTGCTCGCGGAGTTCGCGAGCGAGCGGCGCATCCACGTGCCGATCGAGGCGATCCCCAAGCGGGTGTCGCTCGCGTTCGTCGCCGCCGAGGACCAGCGTTTCTACAGCCATTTCGGGATCGACCCGCCGGGAATCGCGCGCGCCGCCATCGCCAACGTCGATCGGATCGCGCAAGGCCGTCGCCCGGAGGGCGCGTCGACCATCACCCAGCAGGTGGCGCGGAACTTCCTGTTGAACGACGACCTGTCGATCACGCGGAAGCTGCGCGAGGCGGTGCTCGCGGTGCGCATCGACCGTGCGATGCCGAAGGACAAGATCCTCGAGCTGTACCTCAACGAGATCTTCCTCGGCGGCCGCAGCTACGGCGTCGCCGCCGCCGCGCTCAACTACTTCAACCGCTCGCTCGACGAGCTTTCGATCGCCGAGGCCGCCTATCTCGCGGCGCTGCCCAAGGCGCCGTCCCGCTACCACCCGGTGCGCCGCCACGACGCGGCCGTGGCCCGGCGGAACTACGTCATCGCGCGGATGGCCGAGGACGGCTTCATCACCCAGGCCGAGGCGGAGGCCGCCCGGGCCGAACCGCTCGTCACGCGCCGTCGCGAGGCGACGGAGGTGGTCGCCAACGCCGACCACTTCGCCGAGGAGGTCCGGCGGCAGGTCGTCCAGAAGTATGGCGAGGAGGCGCTCTACAAGGGCGGCCTCTCCATTCGCACGACGCTCGACCCGACCTTGCAGGAGGCGGCGACGAAGGCGCTGCGGACCGGGCTCGTCGCCTACGACCGCCGCCACGGCTACCGCGGCCCGGTCGCCTCGCTCGCCGAGCTGGAGGGCTGGGAGCAGGGGCTGGCGAAGGTCCAGCTTCCGCCCGGCGCGGGCGGCTGGACGCCGGCGGTCGTGCTGGACGTCAACGCCCAGGCGGCCGAGATCGGGCTCGCCGACGGCGTCCGTGGCCGCATCCCGCTGTCGGAGCTGCGCTGGGCGCGCCGGGTGAACGGCGAACGCCTCGGCCCCGCGATCGCCCGGCCCGCCGACGTGCTCGCCCGGGGGAACGTCGTCCTGGTCGAGCCCGTGGCGCAGGACGAGCGTGGCCAGCGACTGCCAGCCGGCACCCACGGCCTGCGCCAGATCCCGGAGGTGCAGGGCGGTCTCGTCGCGATGGACCCGCACACGGGGCGCGTGCTCGCCATGGTCGGCGGCTTCTCGCCCGACATGTCGAGCTTCAACCGCGCCACCCAGGCCTGGCGGCAGCCGGGCTCGTCGTTCAAGCCGTTCGTCTACATGGCGGCGCTGGAGAACGGCTTCACCCCGTCCTCCCTCGTTCTCGACGCGCCCTTTTCCTTCGACCCCGGCTACGGCCAGCCGGTCTGGCGGCCGGAGAACTACACCCAGCGCTTCTACGGGCCGACGCCGCTGCGTGTCGGCATGGAGCAGTCGCGCAACCTGATGACGGTCCGCCTCGCCAACGCCGTCGGCATGGACAAGGTCGTCGAATACGCGACCAGGAAGTACGGGGTGATGGACCGGCTCCAGCCCTTTCTCCCCATGTCGCTGGGGGCGGGGGAGACGACGGTCCTGCGGATGACCACCGCCTATTCGATGATGGTCAACGGCGGCAAGAAGATCACGCCGACGCTGATCGACCGCATCCAGGACCGCAAGGGCCGCACGATCTTCCGCCACGAGCAGCGCCCGTGCGAGGGCTGCGGGTCGGTGCCCTGGAACGACGACCTGCCGGTTCCGGCGGTGCCCGACACCCGCGAACAGGTCGCCGATCCCCGCATCGCCTACCAGATGGTCCTCATGCTGGAGGGCGTGGTGCGGCGCGGGACCGCGGCGTCGACCGTGGGGCGCGCCCTGCCGCGGCCGCTGGCCGGAAAGACCGGCACCACCAACGACTACAAGGACGCGTGGTTCGTCGGCTTCTCGCCCGACCTCGCGGTCGGCCTCTACATCGGCTTCGACCAACCGAAGAGCCTCGGTCGCGACGAGACCGGCGGCGGCACCGCCTCGCCCGTCTTCCGCGACGTGATGGCGGCCGCGCTGAAGGACGCGCCGGTCATCCCCTTCCGCGTCCCGCCCGGCGTGCGGCTCGTGCGCGTCGATCCGGAGAGCGGGCGCCCGGCCGAGCCGGGCCAGCGCAACGCGATCTGGGACGCCTTCCTGCCCGGCACGGAACCCAGCGCCGAACGGGTGGTGCTCGACGGCAGCACCGAGGGGCAGGCCTGGCTCAGGCCCGAACGGGGGCCCGTCGGTGCGGTGTCGAGCGGCGAGGGCGAGGGGATGGCGGGGACGGGCGGGCTCTATTGAGGGGCGCGCACCACCGCCCGCCTTCCCCTGGCGCCCCGCACGCGCTATGTGTCCCCCCGAACCTGCAGAACCCCGAAGCGACGAGGAGGCCGCTCCATGCGCGCCGAGATCGAAGCGGTCGCGAGCGACGTGCGTAAGTCGCTGGCGCTGCTGAGGAGGCATCTTTGACTGGGACAATGCGCTGCGGCGGCTGGACGAGCTGAACGCGCTCGCCGAGGACCCGAAGCTCTGGGACGACGCGCGCCGCGCCCAGGAGATCATGCGCGAGCGGACCCAGCTGGACGCAAAGATCGGCGGCGTCCGCCGGCTGGAGCGGGAGCTGTCCGACGGGCTCGAGCTGATCGAGATGGCCGAGGCCGAGGGCGACGACATCATCATCGCCGACGCCCAGGCGACGATCGAGGGGCTGCGCGACATCGCCGCCAAGCAGGAGCTGGAGAGCCTGCTGTCGGGCGAGGCGGACGCCAACGACTGCTTCCTCGAGGTCAACGCCGGGGCGGGCGGCACCGAGTCCCAGGACTGGTGCGAGATGCTCCTGCGCATGTACACGCGCTGGGCCGAGGCGCACGGCCACAAGGTGGAGTGGCTGGAGGAGAGCCCCGGCGAAGAGGCGGGCCTGAAGTCGGCCACCGTCCAGATCAAGGGGCCGAACGCCTATGGCTGGCTGAAGACGGAGGCCGGGGTGCACCGGCTCGTCCGCATCAGCCCCTACGACAGCCAGGCGCGCCGGCACACCTCCTTCGCCTCGGTGTCGGTCACGCCGGTCATCGACGACCGGATCGAGATCGAGATCCTGGACAAGGACCTGCGGATCGACACCTACCGGGCGTCGGGGGCGGGCGGCCAGCACGTCAACAAGACGGACAGCGCCATCCGCATCACCCACCTGCCGACCGGCATCGTCGTCGCCTGCCAGCAGGAGCGCAGCCAGCACAAGAACCGCGCCAAGGCCTTCGACATGCTCCGCGCCCGGATGTACGAGGCGGAACTGAAGAAGCGCGAGGAGGTGGCGAACGCGCTGGAGGCCACCAAGACCGACATCGCCTGGGGCCACCAGATCCGGTCCTACGTGCTGCAGCCCTACCAGATGGTGAAGGATCTGCGGACCGAGGTGGAGACGTCCGACACCCAGGGCGTGCTGAACGGCGACATCGACCGGTTCCTGGCGGCGGCACTGGCCGCGCGGATCAAGGGCCAGGGCGACGACATGGGGGGATGAGGGCGGTCAGGCGACCGGATAACCGCGGCTGAGGACGAGATCGAGGGCCGCGACGATCCGGTCGCTTTCGCCGTCGAGGTTGGCGACCAGCTCGCCGAGTGTCTGGATCGGCACGTTCGCGATCTCGTGCGCCAACAAGCGGCAGCGGTCACCCGCGACGATGACCCAAGGGTTCAGATCGAGCGCGGGTTCGAAGGCGTCCGTCCTGGCCAAAGGAACGACGACCCTCCTGTTC
>JBIJED010000079.1:0-9003 GCA_044343785.1 Azospirillales bacterium
GCCGGGCGCGCCCGGCGGCAGCTGGTTCATGCCGGCGATGATGGGCTTCCTCCTCGGCCGGGCGCTGGGCGGCCCCGGCGTCATGCCCGTCTACGTCGACCGCCAGGGCTACACCTACGCCGGCGGACGGCCTTACGGCTCGCTCGACCGGACGACGGCGCAGAACTGGTCGCAGGGGCGCTGGGCGCCCGGCTACCGCGCCGCCGGCACGCCGCCCCGCCCGGGCGGGCTCGCCGCGGCGCCCCGCGTCGACGTCCGCCCGCCCGCGTCCGGCGCCGGCGTCTTCGGTGGCCGCGCCGGCGGGACCGTCGGCCAGCCCTCCACGGTGCAGCGTGGCGGCTTCGGTTCGACCGGACGGTCGTTCGGCGGCGGCGGGAGCTGAGGGGGATGCGCCGGATCGAGGTGCCGCCCCGGCCCGACTGGCGACGGCGGGTCGAGGCGGCCGGCTTCGACTTCCACACGATGGACGGCCGCCTCTACTGGGACGAGGGGGCCGCGTGGGAATTCACGGCCGCGGAGATCGACACGCTGGAACTGGCGGCGGAGCAGATCCACGCCCTCGTGCTCTCGGCCTGCGACCGGGCGGTCGCGGACGGCCGGCTGGGCGACCTCGGCATCCCCGAGGCGGTGCGCCCCTTCGTCGTGGAGAGCTGGCGGCGCTTCCGGGCGGGGGAGGGGGAAGGCCACCTCTACGGCCGGTTCGACATCTCCTGGGCGGGGGCGGAGGACGGGCCGCCCAAGCTCCTCGAATACAACGCCGACACCCCCACGGCACTGCTGGAGGCGGCCGTCGTCCAGTGGACCTGGCTGGAGGACACGCGGCCGGACGCCGACCAGTTCAACGCCCTCCACGAGCGCCTCGTCGCCCGCTGGCGGGATCGGGACCGGATCGGGGCCGACGTGCCGCTCCACCTCGCGGTCACGGTCCCGCACGCCGAGGACGAGGGCACCGTGGCCTATCTGGCCGCGACGGCGATGGAGGCGGGGTTCCGGACCAAGATCGTCCCGGTCGACCGGCTGGGCCTCGACCCGGCGTCGGGCACCTTCGTCGACGAGGAGGGGGAGCCGGTCCGCCGGCTCTACAAGCTCTATCCCTGGGAATGGCTCCTGTCGGAGGACTTCGCCGAGCCGCTGGCCCGCGCCGTCCTCGACCGGCGGCTCGACGTGGTGGAGCCGGTGTGGAAGCTCATGGCGACCAGCAAGGCCATGCTGGCGCTGCTGTGGGAGCTGAACCCCGGCCATCCGCTCCTCGTCCCGGCGCACCTCGACCGGTCCGCCTTCGGGGCGGGGGCGGAGGTGATCGCCAAGCCGCTGTTCGGGCGCGAGGGGGCCAACGTCAGCCTCGCGGTGCTGGGGCCCGACCACGAGCCGGCGGGGCCGCCCCTCATCCAGACCGACGGCCCCTACGGCGCCGAGGGGTTCGTCTATCAGTCGTGGCACCCCGTGGTGGCCGTGACGGACACGGCCGGCGTGCGCCATCATGCGGTGCTCGGCGTCTGGATGGTCGGCGATGTCGCCTGCGGTCTCGGCCTGCGGGAGGACGAGACGACCGTCACCCGCAACACGAGCCGCTTCGTCCCCCATTTCTTCCGCTGATCGCTGCTGCGGCGGGGGAACCTTCATCGGGACGCGTGCGTTGAAGGGCGGCAACGCCCCCTTCGCCCGGACGCCCCATGGCCACGCCCCTCGCCGCCGAACTCCGCCGCCCGATCCCCCTGATCCTCCTCGCCGCGGCCCTCGTCGGCTGGATCGTCGCCATCTGGGTGACGACCGCCGGCAACGCGCAGCGCGGCGAACTCGAACGCCGCCTCGGCGAGAGCGAGGCCGCCCGCCAGACGCTCTCGGAGGAGTTCACGTCCCAGCAGCAGGCCGCCGGGACGCTCGCCCAGCTGCGCCAGCAGGGCGAGGCGGCCCGCCGGGCGGTCGAGGAGCAGACCCGCCGCCGGTCGGAGGCCGAGGCGGCCCTCGCGCAACTCACGCAGTCCCGGGCGACGGCGGAGGGGCAACAGGCCCATCTGCGGGCCGACCTCGACGCCCTGCGTCAGGCGACGGCGCAGACCGTCGCCGACCGCGATGCGGCCTTGAACCAGCTCGCGGCGAGCCGGTCGGAGGCCGAGGCGATCCGCAACGACGCGACCGCGCGGACCGCCGAACTGTCCGAGGTGGGCAAGCGTCTCGAACAGGCGCGCCAGCAGGAGGCGCAGATCCGCGCCGAACTCGCGCGCGCCAGCGAGGAACTTGCGACCCGCACGGGGCAAGCGGCCGATCTCGAAAGCCGCGCCCAGACGGCACGCGAGACGCAGGCCGAGGCGGAACGGCGCCTGCACGAGGCGCGGCACGGCGTGGACGAGCTGGCCGCCCGGCGGAGCGAGACCGAGCAGGCCATCGCCGGCCTCACCCGGGGCGTCGAGCGTGCCCGGGCCGATGTCGCGGCGGCGGCGAGCGCGCGCGACACGCTCCTGCCGCAGATCACGGAATTGGAGCGTCGCCGCGACGCCATGCGCCAGGACGCGGAGCGGGCCGAAGCGGTCCGGGGCCAGCTGGATCAGGCGCAGGCCGCCTTCGCCGATGCCCAGTCGTAGCTGTCCCAGGTCACGCGGTCGGTGGCGGACCGGAATCGTGAGATCGCGGAGATCGACGGGCGCCTGCAGGCCGCCCGCGCCGAACTCGCCACGGTGCAGGACCAGCTTGCCGCCGTCCGCGCGGACCTCGCGACACGGGTCCGGCCCTCGGGCGTGCTTCCCTCCGAAGCACCTGGCCGGGCGCCGGCCCCGACGGAGGGGGCGACCGGGGCGCCCGGCGGAACGCTCCCGGTCCCCGCCGAGGAGTCCGCGCCGCCCGCGACCGGCGCGCCCTGACCCCGTCCGGGCGCGCGATCTTCTGAACGTCGATCGGCCCGCGTCCGCGTCGCGACAGGGCTGATCCCCAGCGCGCCGACCCCCCGGGCGCCGACCCCCCGGGCGCCGACCCCCCGGGCGCCGACCCCCCGGGCGCCCTTTCCATTCTGCTGCCGCCGCGATATTTTAAACATAAAGCAGTTGAGGGGGTCATGGCGGGGACGGGGCGACATGCGCTGGTCACCGGCGGCGGGCGCGGCCTTGGTGCCGCGATCGCACGGGCGCTGGCGGGCGCCGGGCACCGGGTCACGGTGCTCGGGCGCGACCGGGCGGCGCTCGAACGCACGGCCGGTGGGATCGGGGCCGCCGTGGCGGTGGCCGACCTCGCGGATCCGGCGGCCTTGGCGGCGGCGTTCGCGACGCTCGACCCGGTCGACGTCCTCGTCAACAACGCCGGCATCGCGCCCAGCATGCCCTTCGCGAAGACGAGCCGGGCGGAGTTCGAGCGCGTTCTGGCGGTCAACCTGCTGGGCCCGGTCGAGACCTGCCGCCACGTGCTGCCCGGCATGCAGGCGCGCGGCTGGGGCCGCATCGTCAACGTCGCGTCGACCGCTGGCCTCAAGGGCTACGCCTACACGGCCGCCTACGTCGCCTCCAAGCATGCGCTGGTCGGGCTGACCCGCGCGCTGGCGCTGGAGGTCGCGAAGACGGGCGTCACCGTCAACGCGGTGTGCCCCGGCTTCGCCGACACCGACATCGTCACGGCCGCGGTCGAGAAGATCGTCGCCAGGACCGGCCGGACGGCCGCCGACGCGCGGGCGGAACTCGCGAAATTCAACCCCATGGGCCGCCTGATCGCGCCGGAGGAGGTGGCCGCCGCGGTCCTCTACCTCGTGGGCGAGCATGCGGCCGCCGTCACCGGCACGGCCCTTCCCGTGGCCGGTGGCGAGGTCACCTGAGAGGCGTCATGGCGATCCGGCAGCCCCAGCATTTCCTCTGGTCGGTCGACGGCAAGGTCGCGACCGTCACCCTCAACCGGCCCGACCGGAAGAACCCGCTGACGTTCGAGAGCTATGCCGAGCTGCGCGACACGTTCCGCGCGCTCGTCTACGAGCCCGACGTCAAGACCGTCGTGGTGACCGGGGCGGGGGAGAACTTCTCTTCCGGCGGCGACGTGTTCGAGATCATCGGCCCGCTGACGAAGATGAAGATGCCGGAACTCCTGGCCTTCACGCGGATGACGGGCGACCTCGTCAAGGCGATGCGCGCCTGCCCGCAGCCGATCGTCGCCGCCATCGACGGCGTGTGCGTCGGGGCGGGCGCCATCATGGCGATGGCGTCCGACCTGCGCTTCGGCACGGCGCGGGCCTCGGTCGCCTTCCTGTTCACCCGCGTGGGGCTTGCCGGCTGCGACATGGGCGCCTGCGCGATGCTGCCCCGCATCATCGGGCAGGGGCGGGCGGCGGATCTCCTCTACACCGGCCGGTCGATGGGCGGCGAGGAGGCGGAGCGCTGGGGCTTCTTCAACCGCCTGAGTGCGCCCGACGCGGTGCTGGCCGAGGCGCAGGCGATGGCGGCGCGGCTGGCCGACGGCCCGACCTTCGCCCACGGCATCACCAAGACCCAGCTCCACATGGAGTGGAACATGGGCATCGAGCAGGCGATCGAGGCCGAGGCGCAGGCCCAGGCGATCTGCATGGCGACGCAGGATTTCGAGCGCGCGTTCGAGGCCTTCGCCGCGAAGCGCAAGCCGGTGTTCGAGGGCAACTGATGGCCGACACGAGCTTTCTCGACTGGCCGTTCCTGGACGACCGGCACCGCACGCTGGCCCGGGATCTCGAGGCGTGGTGCGCCTCGAACCTGGGGGGGCATGGTGCCCGTGACCCCCTCTCCCTGTCCCTCCCCCCGGGGGGGGGAGGGGACGCCGCCGCACGAGCTCTCTCTACTTCACCCCTCCCCCCCCCGGGGGGAGGGGCCGGGGGAGAGGGGGTCTCCCCGCCCCACCGTCACCCCGAGACCATCGAAGCGGTCGACGCCCGCTGCCGCGATCTCGTCCGCATGCTGGGCGAGGGCGGGTGGCTCCGCCACGCGGTCCCGGCCGGATACGGCGGCGCGTCCGAGAGCCTCGACGTCCGCTCGCTCTGCATCCTGCGCGAGACGCTGGCGCGCCACGACGGGCTGGCCGACTTCGCCTTCGCGATGCAGGGCCTCGGCACCGGGTCGATCACGCTGGCCGGCTCGTCCGAGATGAAGGCCCGCTACCTGCCCCCCGTCGGGCGGGGGGATCGCATCGCCGCCTTCGCCCTGTCCGAGCCCGACGCGGGGTCGGACGTCGCGGCCATGGCGACGACCGCGCGCCTGGACGGGAACCACTGGGTCCTCGACGGGACCAAGACCTGGATCTCCAACGGCGGCATCGCCGACCACTACGTCGTCTTCGCCCGCACCGGGCCGGAGGCGGGGGCCAAGGGCCTCGGCGCCTTCGTGGTCGACGCCGACACGGCCGGCCTCTCGATCGCCGACCGGATCGAGGTGATCGCCCCGCACCCGCTGGCGACGCTGCGGTTCGAGGGGTGTCGGGTGCCGGCCGACCGGATGCTGGGCAACCCCGGCGACGGGTTCCGCATCGCCATGGCGACGCTCGACATCTTCCGCTCGACCGTGGGGGCCGCGGCGCTCGGCTTGGCCCGGCGCGCGCTCGACGAGGCGATCGCCCGCACCTCCGCGCGCAAGATCTTCGGCGGCACCCTGTCCGACCTCCAGATCCCGCAGGCGATGCTGGCCGACATGGCGACCGACGTGGACGCCTCGGCGCTGCTGGTCTACCGCGCCGCCTGGACCAAGGACGTGCTGGGCCGCCGCGTCACGCGCGAGAGCGCCATGGCCAAGATGGTGGCGACCGAGGCGGCGCAGCGGACGATCGATGCGGCCGTCCAGCTCCACGGCGGGCTCGGCGTGACGAAGGGCGTGAAGGTCGAGGAGCTCTACCGCGAGATCCGGGCGCTCCGGATCTACGAAGGGGCGACCGAGGTGCAGAAGGTGGTCATCGCGCGCCAGACGCTGGCGGCGGCGGCCGGGCGATAGGAGACGGGCGGGATGAACCGGACGGCGCACGTGGACACCTTCGCGCGGGACCGCCTGCCGCCGCGCGAACTCTGGCCGCAGATGATCTTCGACCTGCCGGCGCTGCGGTTCCCCGAGCGGCTGAACTGCGCCGTCGAGCTTCTGGACGCGGCGCTCGCGAAGGGCTGGGGCGACCGCCCGTGCCTGCGCACGCCGGACGGGGCGGTGTGGACCTATGCGGATCTGAAGGACAGGGCCGACCGCATCGCGGCGGTGCTGGTCGAGGACCACGGGCTCGTCCCCGGCAACCGTGTCCTGCTGCGCTCGGCCAACAACCCGATGATGGTCGCGACGTGGTTCGCGATCATGAGGGCGGGCGGGATCGCCGTCGCCACCATGCCGCTCCTTCGGGCGAAGGAACTGGTGCAGGTGATCGAGAAGGCTGAAGTGACGCACGCCGTGTGCGACGCCCGCCTGATCGAGGAACTGGACCGCGCCCGCGCTGAGGCGCCGGTGCTGGCGCGGGTCGCCACCTACAACGGCGGCCCCGGCGGGCTCGAGGACGCGATGGCGGGGAAGTCCGCGCCCTTCGCGGCCGTCGACACGGCGTCGGACGACGTCTGCCTCATCGCCTTCACCTCGGGGACGACGGGCCAGCCCAAGGGCACCATGCACTTCCACCGCGACGTGATGGCGATCGCGGACTGCTTCCCGCCGACGCTGCTGAAGGCGACGGCGGACGACGTCTTCACCGGCTCGCCCCCGCTCGCCTTCACCTTCGGGCTGGGCGGGATGGTGATCTTCCCGATGCGGGTCGGCGCCTCGACCCTGCTTCTGGAGCGGGCGGCGCCCGACCTGCTGGCGGCGGCGATCGCGACGCACCGGGTCACCGTCTGCTTCACCGCACCCACCGCGTGGCGGGCGCTGGTCGGCCTCGCCGACGCGCACGACCTCACCTCGCTGCGCCGCGGCGTCTCGGCCGGCGAGGCGCTGCCGCGCCCGACGTTCGAGGCGGTGGAGACGCGGCTGGGCCTGAAGCTGATCGACGGGCTGGGGGCGACCGAGATGCTGCACATCTTCGTCTCCTCCGCCGACGAGGGCTGCCGGCCGGGCGCCACGGGGCGCGCGATCCCGGGCTACCGGGCGAGGGTCGTCGACGAGGAGGGGAACGAGGTTCCGCGCGGCACCCCCGGCCGCCTCGCCGTGATCGGCCCGACGGGGTGTCGCTATCTCGACGATCCGCGGCAGACGACGTACGTGCGCGACGGCTGGAACCTGACCGGCGACGCCTATCTGATGGACGCCGACGGCTATCTCTTCTACCAGGGCCGGACCGACGACATGATCATCGCCGCCGGCTACAACATCGGCGGTCCGGAGGTGGAGGACGCGCTCCTCGCCCACCCGGCCGTGCGGGAATGCGGCGTGGTCGGCGCGCCGGACGAGGGGCGCGGCACGATCGTGAAGGCCTATGTCGTGCCGGCGCCGGGCGCCGTGCCGGGGCCGGACCTCGTCAAGGACCTCCAGGACCATGTGAAGCGGACGATCGCGCCCTACAAGTACCCGCGCGCGATCGAGTTCGTGGACGTCCTTCCGCGGACAGAGACGGGCAAGCTGCAGCGGTTCCGGCTGCGCGAGATGGCGAAGGGCGCCTGACGGCCGTGACGGTGGGCCGGGAAGAGGGGAACGGGATGTTCGAGGTTCTGCAGCCGCCCGAGTGGAAGCGGCCCAAGGGCTACGCCAACGGCATCGTGGCGCGGGGGCGCTATGCCGTGATCGCCGGCCAGATCGGCTGGGACGCCGACGAGCGGTTCGTCTCCGACGATTTCGTGGACCAGACGCGACAGGCGCTGGCCAACGTGATCGCTGTCCTGCGCCAGTCGGGCCACGGGCCGGAGACCATCGTGCGGATGACGTGGTACGTCACCGACATGGCCGCCTACCGCACCCGGCAGGCGGAGATCGGCGCGGCCTACCGCGAGGTCATCGGCCGGCATTTCCCCACCATGTCGCTGATCGGCGTCGCGGCCCTGGCCGAGCCGCGGGCGAAGGTGGAGATCGAGTGCACGGCGGTGCTGCCGGAGTGAGGGGGGGCGTCTCGATGGAGCGCTCCTCTACCCGGGAGATGGCAGATTTGGGATCGCAAAAGTGAGGGATCTTGACAGAATTCCCATATTGATCTAGGAAAATGGCCCCCTCATGTTGGAGGGCCAATGGCGCGCACGATCTCGTTAACGGAACAGGACATCCAAGGCGCTATGCGGGACGAGCGCTATTGGCGGCCCGGCCATCCCGAACGTGAAGCCTTCGTCAGGTGGGTCACGAGCGGCTACGAAGGACTTTAGCCTTCGGATGGCGCAGCAAGGAACGCGGTATGGGTCCGCGCCTATGTCCGTGACGGTCACCCGGTTGCCGCCCATTGGCGAACTGCGCCGACTGGCGCCAGTGCTGACGACGTTCTAGACGAGATCGTTCCAGTCAGTGGGCCGTCAGTTTTTCGTCGAGGTCCATTTCGTGCGCCGGCGGATGATGGGACTGGCGGAGGTTCAGCACTCTCAAGGGGCCGTGGGCGCAATCCACGCAGACCTGATCCCGACGGTCGTGATGCCGTCGATGATTGACGTGGTCAGCCCGATACCCGCCGTGACGGGAACCTGCGGGATCGAGTGGACCAGTGGAGTCGGCCCGGCGGTGAAGAAGGTCGGGCACTGGATCTGCAGCGGCTTAAGCCGGCTGGGCCGCCCACAACGCATCCAGACGGAATACAGATTTACCGTCTGGAAGATGGCCGGATAGCAACAGTAAGGCCGAGCACCAGCCCCGGCAGCGACGGAATGCCAACTCTGGAGATCGCCGAGCCAACAGGCCGTCCTGGACGCTTCCGCGCAACCGACAAGTTTCGGTACCCACCAGGACGTTAGGAGGGAAGCCATGGATCTTCGTCCGAATTCTGATCTGCCGAGCGCCACGACGTATCCTGCCCTCGACGGCATGCCACGCGCCGGGTCCCCCGCGGAGCAGATGGCCCTGCAGGACAGCGCATGGGCGATGCTGGAGGAGTACAGGGCACCGAGCGGATACGTCGGCTCCCGGCTCTCCAACG
>JBIJED010000080.1:0-8991 GCA_044343785.1 Azospirillales bacterium
TTCTCGTAGACGGGCCGGAGGTGGGTGACGTCCGACAGGGCGTAGATCACCTGCCGTTCGGTCAGCGGGCGCGCGGACCAGTCGGTGAAGCGGCTCGATTTGTCGATCCGTGCTCCGGCGAGGCGCCCCGCCAGCTGTTCGTAGCTGACCGACTCGCCGAAGCCGCAGACCATGGCCGCGATCTGCGTGTCGAAGATCGGCGTGGGGATGCGCCCGGTGAGGTTCAGGAAGATCTCGACGTCCTGCCGCGCGGCGTGGAAGACCTTCAGCGTCCCCGGGTCGTCCATCAGGTCGAACAGGGGGGCGAGGTCGATGCCGGGCGCCAGGGGATCGATGGCGGCGGCCTCGTCCGGCCCGCCCACCTGCACGAGACAGAGCTGCGGATAGTACGTCTTCTCCCGCAGGAACTCCGTGTCCACGGTGACGAAGGCGGCGCCGCGCAGACGCTCGCGGAAATCCGAGAGTTCGTCCGTGGTTGTGATGAGATTCGTCATTCCTCCGCGTACATACACGACCGGCCGGAGGCTTGGAAGGGCGGCAGGCGGGCGACGGGATCGGTTTGCTTTCGAGTGGAAACCTTGGCGACGGGCGACACGTCGCGGATGGTCCCGCACCGGGTGGGGTGGGACCGTTCGGGACGGACCGTTGACCGAGAGCACGGGAAAGGATGCGCAACCGGTGCGCGACGATCTGCTGATCGGCGTCGCACGCGGAGGGGTCGTGCCTCAGCATCAGGCCGGGGCGTCGCCGTCCGACGGGATCAGAATCCGCACGCGCCTTCGGCCGGTGCCCTTGCGGCGCCTCGTGTTCGAGGACACGGGCGAGGATCTGCTCATCATCCTGCGCGCGCAAGGCGCCAGCGCGGATCAGGTCTCCACCCTGTACCTCCTGACCCGCACGGTCCCGCGCCGGTTCGCGAATGCGGAGGAGCCGGGGACCCGGGCGATCCCGCCCGGCCATCTGACGACGCTGGCGGCGGCGATCCCGCCCGAGGTCGCGCGGACGGTCGTGCGTCTGTGGGCGGAGGACGTGGAGCCCCTGGCCGCGCTGCGGCGCATCCCCGCGGTGATCCAGTGAACCGCCGCGCGCCCGTCGACCGCGCCCAGCCGCCGATCGCCATTGCGGTCCGGCCGCGGAGCTGGTTCTTCCGGGCCGACCTCGGCGGCGACGCCGATCCCATGCTCGAGATCCGCGCCGTGCCCGTCTTCGAGCCCGGCGCGGCGGAGGCGACCGCGACGATGCTCCGCGTCGTGCCCCTGCGGTCGGCGCCGGCCCGTCGTACGGCGATCCTGCGGGCGGAGGGCGAGCGTCACCGGCGCCTCTGGGCGGATCTCGCGGCCGTCGGTCTCGCGTTCGGTGACCTCGACGAGGAGCCGCTGCGGCCGGTTCCGATGGCGCGCCAGCCCCGCGGCGACGGCGCCGACGTGCTGGTCGCGCCTGACGCCACGCCAGCGCGAGGTCCTGTCCGTCCTCGCGGAAGGGGCCGCGAACGAGGAGATCGCGCAGCGCCCGGGGTTCTCGGTCTCGACGGTGAAAAGCCACCCGCGGGCGATCGGCGACCACCTCGGCACGACGAACCGCACCCGCGCCGCCGGACCGGCGGCGCGGCCCGTCGAGGGGGTGCCGGCATGACGACCCCTGTCCGACGGGACGATGCCTCCCGGGTCGACATCCGCCCGGATGTGTCGCGATCGATAAGGTCGTCGCGCGAACGGAGGACGAACGCCGGCGGGCGTCGTGCGGCGATGTCGGCGGATCAGGACGGCATGCGACCGATCGGTGTGGCACGATGAACGCGACCGTCGCCGATGGCGGGTTCGGGGGGCTGTGGGGAAGCAGCAGCTTCCAGACGCACGCCGCCTCGTTGCTGCGCGTGATCGGGCACGCCAGCAGCGCCACGTCGATGAACCTCATCCGGCTGCGGCGGAACGACGAGACGGGGCATGTCTCTTCCGCAACGCCCTGTTCCACCGCTCGATCATCTTCAAGTACCCGGCGGAGGGCGGACCGGGCGGTTCGCCCTGATCGGCCGGCGCGTCGGGCATCGGGACGGGCATCGTCCTGCCGGTGGACATCGAGAACCCGCTGATCGGCGGGCAGACCATGTTCCTCGACCGCCCGACGAACAAGCTCGTGCGGATGCTGCGGAGCGTCGACGAGCAGTTCGGCGAGTTCAACCGGGCCATCGAGGAGTTCGTCGACAACGGTTCGCCCGAGGCGTTCGCCCGCTTCGTCACGACGAACCAGCCGCGGTTCGTGCGCGTCGGGTTCGCGATCTCGGCCATCGTGAACGTCCGCGCCGCCGTGGAACGCCGGTGGGCGACCGAGAAGGGGCCCGTGCGGATCGACGACGTCTCCGCGTCGCTCGATCGCCTGTCGCACATCTTCAGCGTCGGGGCCGGCGGCTCGAACGCCTGACGGGCGGGGCGGGGGGCCGCCGGCGGGATCGGCGAGCCTTCGCCTTGACTTTCCCGCTGCTTCGGGGTGGTGTGCGCGCCGGTCCGAGTCCCGAGCCTCCACGATGCACATCTATCGCACCCATACCTGCGGCGAGCTCCGGCTCGACGACGCCGGCCAGACCGCCCGCCTCTCGGGCTGGATCCACCGCAAGCGCGACCACGGGAACCTCCTGTTCATCGACCTGCGCGACCACTACGGGATCACCCAGTGCGTCGTCGACGTGTCGAGCCCGGTTTTCAAGGTGGCTGAGACGCTACGGCTGGAATCGGTGATCACCGTGACCGGCAAGGTCGTCGCCCGCACCGCCGAAACGGTGAACGACCGGCTCCCCACTGGGACGGTCGAAGTCGACGTGGCCGAGCTGGACGTGCGCTCGCGGGCCGAGATGCTGCCGCTCCAGGTCAACGCCGACCAGGATTCCGGCGAGGACGTGCGCCTCAAGTACCGCTTCCTCGACCTGCGGCGGGAAAAGGTCCACCGGAACATCATGCTCCGGTCGAAGGTCATCGCGTCGATCCGTCGGCGGATGATCGACCAGGGTTTCACCGAGTTCCAGACGCCGATCCTCACCTCCTCCTCGCCGGAGGGGGCGCGCGACTTCCTCGTGCCGAGCCGGATCCACCCGGGCCAGTTCTACGCGCTGCCCCAGGCGCCCCAGCAGTTCAAGCAGCTGCTGATGGTCGCGGGCTTCGACCGCTACTTCCAGATCGCACCCTGCTTCCGCGACGAGGACGCGCGCGCCGACCGGAGCCCGGGCGAGTTCTACCAGCTCGACTTCGAGATGAGCTTCGTCACCCAGGACGACGTGTTCGCGGCGATCGAACCGGTGATCGGGGGCGTGTTCGAGGAGTTCGCCGACGTCTCCGGCACCCGCCGGGCCGTGACCAAACCGCCGTTCCCGCGCATCCCCTACGACGAGGCGATGCTGAAGTACGGGTCGGACAAGCCGGACCTGCGCAACCCGCTCGTCATCGCCGACGTCACCGACGTGTTCCGGCGCGACGACGTGGAGTTCAAGGCGTTCCGCGGCGTCATCGACAAGGGCGGCGTGGTGCGCGCCATCCGCGCGCCCGCCGTCGCCGACCGGCCGCGGAGCTTCTTCGACAAGCTGAACGACTGGGCCCGCGGCCTCGGCGCCCCTGGCCTCGGCTACATCCTGTTCGAGGCGGGCGGCGGCAAGGGCCCGATCGCCAAGTTCGTGCCCGAGGCCGCCCAAGGTGCCCTGCGCGAGGCGGCGGGCCTGTCGGACGGCGACGCGGTCTTCTTCGTTTGCGACATGAAGGGTCCGGCGACGAAGCTCGCCGGGCAGGCGCGGACGAAGATCGCGCAGGAGATGGACCTGATCGCGAAGGACGAGTTCCGCTTCTGCTGGATCGTCGACTTCCCGATGTACGAGAAGAACGAGGACACCGGCCAGATCGAGTTCTCGCACAACCCGTTCTCCATGCCGCAGGGCGGCCTGGAGGCGCTGAACACGATGGATCCGCTCGCGATCAAGGCGTTTCAGTACGACATCGTGTGCAACGGGATCGAGCTGTCCTCGGGCGCCATCCGGAACCACCTGCCGGAGGTGATGTACCGGGCGTTCGAGATCGCCGGCTATTCGAAGGACGACGTGGAGAGCCGCTTCGGCGGCATGCTGTCGGCCTTCAAGCTGGGCGCGCCGCCGCACGGCGGGTCGGCCCCGGGGATCGACCGCATCGTGATGCTGCTGGCCGACGAGCCGAACATCCGCGAGGTCATCGTCTTCCCGCTGAACCAGCAGGCGCAGGACCTGATGATGCAGGCGCCGAGCGCGGTTCCGCCGGAGCGACTGAAGGAACTCTCGCTGCGCATCGAGCTGCCGCCGAAGGTCAAGAAGGACTGACCGGACGGACCGCAGCGCCGCGCGACGACATGAAGCTTGAAGCCGGCCGCGGGCTCCCGGAGACTTCCCGGTGGTCCGGGTTCGTCCCGGCCCACCTTCACGAGGGTACGCGCTTGCCCACACGTCACGTTCCCTCCGCAGCGGTCCTCGGGATCGCGGCGCTCGCCGCGGTCCTTTCGGCGTCGCCGACCGTCGCCCGCGCCGCCGAACCGGCGGTGGCGCCGCATCGGGCGCTCTACCAGATGCAGCTCGCGGGAACCCGCACGGGCAGCTCCGTCACGGGTGTCGACGGGCGCATGGTGTTCGAGTGGGCGGACGCCTGCGAGGGCTGGACGATCGAGCAGCGCTTCCAGCTGACCTTCCAGTACGCGGAAGGCAACCGCGTCGAGATGGTAACGAACTACACGACGTGGGAGACGAAGGACGGCCGGTCCTACCGCTTCAACGTCCGCCGCCTCATGAACGGGGAGCTGGACGAGGAGGTCCGCGGCGATGCGTCGGTCGACGCCGCCGGCCAGGGGCGTGTCCGCTATCTCCGTCCCGAGGCGCGCGAGGAGGCGCTGCCCCCGGGGGCCATGTTCCCGACCGCGCACACGCTGGAGCTGCTGCGCGCGGCGCGGGCGAACGAACGATTCGTCGCCCACGTGGTGTTCGACGGTTCGGACAACGAGGGGCCGACCGACGTGTCGGCCGCGATCGGGGCGGGCGGGCGGCCGCGGGTCACGCTCCAGGGGCCGGGCGGCGCGCTGCTGGACGGGACCATGTATCCGGTCCGGATGGCCTTCTTCCCGGTCGGGTCGGGGAACCCGGAGCCGCAGTACGAGATGACGCTCTGGCTCCTGGAGAACGGCGTGGCCGAGCAGATCCTGATCGACTACGGCGACTTCCGCGTGCAGGGCACCCTGCGGGAACTCGAGGCGCTTCCGGCGCCGCGCTGCTGACAGCGCGTCACCGCGGCAGGCCGCGGCCGAGGCGGACCGCGTCGGGGCCGAGCCGCGCCCGCAGGTCGTCGACCGCGCGGTCCACCGCCACGCGCCGCTCGCGGCGTTCGTCGAACAGGTCCGGCGGGTCCGCCGCCCGTCCCTCCACGAGCTGGTCCGTGCCGATGCCGATCAGCCGGTAGGGCGTGCCGTCGGCCGCGCGCTCGACGAGCGGGCGCGCCGCCTCGTGGATCACGTCGGCGATCTGCGTCGGGTCGGTGAGGCGGCGGGACCGGGTGACGGTTCGGAAGTCCGCCGTCTTCAGCTTGACCACCACGCCGCCCGCCGCGAGGTCCTTCGCCTTCAGCCGGCGGGCCACCGTCTCGCACAGGGGCCAGAGGCGGCGCAGGAGTTCGTCCGCGGCCGCGACGTCGCCGTCGAACGTCGTTTCGGCCGACACGCTCTTGGGATCGTCGTGTGGCGTGACCCGGCGCTCGTCCTCGCCGCGGGCGAAGTGGTGGAGGCGCCGGCCCATGGCGCCGTAGCGCGCGGCCATCTCCCGCTCGCCGATGGGCAGCAGGTCGCCGATGAGGTGGACGCCGTCGCCGGCGAGGCGGCGGCGCAGCGCCGGTCCCACGCCCCAGATGAGGCCGACCGGCTGGCGCGCGAGGAACGCCGGTGCGTCGGCCCGGCCGACGACCGAGAAGCCACGCGGCTTGTCGAGGTCGGACGCAACCTTGGCGAGGAACTTGTTGTAGGAGAGGCCGATCGAGACGGTGATCCCCACCTCCCGCTCGATCCGCATCGCGAGGCGCGCCAGCGTGGCCGCGGGCGTGCCGCCGTGCACGGCCTCTGTCCCCGACAGGTCCATGAACGCCTCGTCGAGGGCGATCGGCTCCACCAGCGGCGTGACGTCGAGCATCATCGCGCGGATCGCCCGCCCGACGGTCGCGTACTTGGTCATGTCGGGACGGACGACGACGGCATGCGGGCAGGCGCGCAGGGCCTTGAACATCGGCATGGCCGAGCGGACGCCGTAGAGGCGGGCCAGATAGCAGCAGGCGGCCACCACGCCGCGACGCCCGCCGCCGACGATCACCGGACGATCGACGAGCGTCGGATCGTCGCGCTTCTCGATCGACGCGTAGAAGGCGTCGCAGTCCATGTGCGCGATGGCCAGGACGGAGAGTTCGGAATGCCGCACGATCCGCCGACCGCCGCATGCCGGGCACCGGCCCATGCCGGTGCCGGGAACGGCCACGCCGCAGTCCCGGCAGAGGCCGGGCCCGGGCGGCACCGGTGCGCCGCTTCCCATCGGTTTCGACCCTCCGTCGACGGATCCGGTGGACCGTCGCTCCGCTGTCGAGACTAACATTTCTTTACGAATTGGCATTATAACCCGACCACGGAGTCACCCTATCGGGCGTGGCGGGATCGGTCCGCCGCCCAGAGGACGCAGCGATGGTCACCGCATCGGGAACCGAGGCACCGGAGGAAGCGAAGCGGGTCCTCATCGTCGAGGACAACGAACTCAACATGAAGCTCTTCCACGACCTGCTGGAGGCGCACGGATATCGGACGCTCCAGACCAGGGACGGGATGGAGGCCCTCCGCCTCGCCCGTCACCATCGGCCCGACCTCATCCTCATGGACATCCAGCTGCCGGAGGTCTCCGGCCTGGAGGTGACCAAGTGGATCAAGGAGGACGACGACCTCCGTTCCATCCCCGTCATCGCCGTCACCGCCTTCGCGATGAAGGGCGACGAGGAGAAGATCCGGGAGGGCGGTTGCGAGGATTACATCGCGAAGCCGATCTCCGTCGCCAAGTTCCTGCAGACCATCGAACGGTATCTTCGTTGAACCCTCCGATCCGACGCAACAGCCCGGGCTTCGCATGACCGCGCGCGTGCTGGTCGTCGACGACGTCCTGCCGAACGTGAAGCTGCTCGCGGCGAAGCTCACACGCGAGTACTTCGACGTCATCACCGCCTACAACGGGTCGGAGGCGCTGGACCGCATCCAGCGCGAAGCACCCGACATCGTCCTCCTCGACGTGATGATGCCGGGGATGGACGGCTTCGAGGTCTGCCGCGCGATCCGCGCCAACCCCGCCAGCATGCACATCCCCGTCGTGATGGTGACGGCCCTGTCCGACGTGGCCGACCGGGTCCGCGGGCTGGAGGCCGGCGCCGACGACTTCCTGACCAAGCCGGTCAACGATTTGGCGCTGTTCGCACGCGTCCGGTCGCTCGTCCGTCTGAAGATGGTGATGGACCAGTGGCGCCTGCGCGAGACGACATCCGGCCAGTTCGGCGTGCTGGAGCGCGAGACGCAGTTCAACGACGAGCCGGTCACCGAGGCGCACGTCCTCGTGGTCGAGGACAGCCAGCTCGAGATGGACCGCGTGATCGACACGCTCGCCCGCGATCGGGACCGGGTCGATGCGGTGTCGACCTGCGCCGAGGGCCTCGATCTGGCGCTCGCCGGCGGATACGACCTCGTGGTGACGAGCATCACGCTGCGCTGGGAGGACGGCCTGCGCTTCCTCTCCCAGCTCCGCTCCCACGAGACGACCCGCCAGCTTCCCGTCCTCCTCCTCGGCGACGAGGGGGAAATGGCGCGCGTGGCCAAGGGGCTCGAGCTGGGCGCCAACGACTATCTGATGAAGCCCATCGACCGGAACGAGCTTCTCGCCCGCTGCCGCACCCAGATCCGCCGCCGGCGCTATCAGGAGCGTCTGCGGACGAACTACGAGCGCAGCCTGTCGATGGCGCTCATCGATCCGCTCACCGGGGCCTTCAACCGCCGCTACCTGGATGCCCACCTTCCGCGCCTTCTCGAGTGCGCGCGCGAGGCGCAGAAGCCGCTGGCGATGATGTTCATCGACATCGACCACTTCAAGCGGGTGAACGACACCCACGGCCACGCGGTCGGCGACGAGGTGCTGAAGGAACTGGCGAATCGCGTGACCCGCCATCTCCGCTCGGTCGACCTCGTGGTCCGCTGGGGCGGCGAGGAGTTCGTCATCGTGATGCCCGACGCGGACGAGGCCTCGGTCCTGATCGTCGGGGAGCGCCTGCGCAACCGCGTGGCGGAGACGCCGATCGCCGTGAGCGGGTCCGTCGGCGCACTGCCGATCACGATCAGCGCCGGCATCGCCCTGACCTCGCCCGAACAGCCCGACGCCGACGAGGTGATCCGGCGGGCCGACTCCGCGCTCTACGCCGCGAAGAACGGCGGCCGGAACAAGGTCGTCCTCTGGACGCCGGACCTCGCCGGCTGAGGTCCACAGAGGCAAGTGGAAATGCGGAAAGGGCCGTCCGAACCCGTCGGGCGGCCCTTTTCTCGATTGGACGCAGGGGCGGTGGTTCCGCCCCACGATCACTTGATCTTGGCTTCCTTGAAGGCGACGTGCTTGCGCGCCACCGGATCGTACTTCCGGAACTCCAGCTTCTCGGTCGTCTTCCGGGGATTCTTCTTCTTCACGTAGAAGAAGCCGGTGCCTTCGGAGCTGACCAGACGGATCAGCACGGTGTTCTGCTTGGCCATCGCCTCAAATCCTCTCAGGGCCGCTCCGGCGCACGCCTCGCAGCACGAGCCGCGAAAATAGCGACGGACGCCCGCATGTCAAGGGATCGACGCGGGCGTCTCGCGTGCGGCGACGGTGCCCCGGGCCCCCGGGCCAAGCGCTTCCTGATAGAGGGCCCGGTCGGTGATGAGCCGCTTGCCCACCGCCACCGCGAC
>JBIJED010000385.1:0-3960 GCA_044343785.1 Azospirillales bacterium
GGTGGCGGACGGGCGCCGGAGCCAGTCGCGGCGGGCGAGCGCCCGCGCGTCGAGGCCCGCCCTCGGTTCCGTCGCCTGTCCCTCGCCCATGATGCATCCCCACCCGGAACAGTTCCGCGCTCAACGCAACCCACCTGCCCGGCCTTCGCGTTGGTGACGGCCGCGCCCGCACGCTAGACAGCGGGCATGACCCTCGCGACCACCCTCGACAGCGGCAGCCGCACCGGCTGGGCCGAGGAGGCACGGGCGACCCTGTCGCTCTCGTGGCCCCTCGTGCTCACCAATCTGGCGCAGATGGCGATCATGACCACCGATCTGGTCATGATGGGCTGGCTCGGGCCGACCGCGATCGCCGCCGGCACGCTCGGCACCAACCTGTTCTTCGCCACCTTCATGTTCGCCATGGGCCTCGCCGCGGCGGCGGCGCCGCTGGCCGCGCAGGCGCTGGGGCGCAAGCTGCGGGCGGTGCGCGAGGTGCGGGGCGCGGTCGCGGCCGCGCTCTGGCTCGTCACCGCCTACGCCGTGCTGGCCGGGGTCGTGCTGTGGAACGGGTCGGCGATCCTCAGCGCGATGGGGCAGGAGGATCACCTCGCCGACCTCGCCGGCGACTATCTGCGCGCCCTTCTGTGGGGCGTGGCGCCGGCCCTGTGGTTCCTCGTGATCCGCAGCTTCCTGTCGGCGGTGGAGCGGCCCCGGGCGGCGCTGGTCGTCACGGTGGCGGCGATCCTGCTGAACGCCTTCGTGAACTGGGTCCTGATGTTCGGCAACCTGGGCGCGCCCGCGCTGGGGGTCGTCGGCGCGGGGATCGCGAGCGCGCTCTCCAACCTGTTCATGGCCGGGGGGCTGTTCGCCTTCGTCACCCTCGACCGGCGGCTGCGCCGGTTCAACCTCCTCGGCCGCCCCTGGGCGCCGGAGACCCGCCGCATCGGCGAGGTGATCCGGGTCGGCGTGCCGATCGGGGTGACGATGGCGCTGGAGGGGGCGGTCTTCAACGCGAGCGCCTTCATCATGGGTGCGTTCGGGGAGGCGGCGCTGGCGGCGCACGCGGTGGCGCTCCAGCTGGCCGCGATCGCCTTCATGGTGCCGATGGGCATCGCGCAGGCGGCGACCGTGCGCGTCGGCCTCGCGGCCGGCCGGGGCGACCCGGAGGGCATCGGCCGCGCGGGCCGCATCGCCTACGTCCTCGGCCTCGGCTTCATGGCGACGACGGCCATCGCCTTCCTGCTCGTGCCGCGGTCCATCATCGGCCTGTTCTTCGACGTCGCCGACCCGGCCAACGCGCCGGCCGTGACGCTGGCGGTCATGTTCCTCGCGCTGGCGGGCGTGTTCCAGCTGGCCGACGGGGCGCAGGTGCTGAGCGCCGGCGCGCTGCGCGGGCTGAAGGACACGACGGTGCCGATGGTGTTCGCGGCGATCGGCTATTGGGCCGTGGGCCTGCCGGTGGGCGTGCTGCTCGCCTTCCCGCTCGGGGTCGGCGCGCCGGGCCTCTGGGTCGGGCTTGCGGCGGGGCTCGCGGTGGTGGCCGTGCTGATGGCCGTCCGCTGGGCCCGCCGCGCGAGGCTCGGCCTCGTCCCCGCCGCCGTCAGCGCACCGCCCGGACCTCGGTGACCTCGGGGATGTAGTGGCGCAGCAGGTTCTCGATCCCCGACTTCAGCGTCGCGGTCGAGCTGGGGCAGCCGGCGCAGCTTCCCTGCATGTTCAGGTAGACGACGCCGCGCTCGAAGCCGTGGAAGGTGATGTCGCCGCCGTCCTGGGCCACCGCGGGACGGACCCGGGTGTCGAGCAGTTCCTTGATCTGGACGACGATCTCGTCCTCCTCGCCCTCGGTATGGCCGGACGAGGCGTCGTCGAGCAGCACGGGCCGACCGGCGGTGAAATGCTCCATGATCACGCCGAGGATCGACGGGCGCAGGACCTGCCACTCGCGGTCGTCGGCCTTGGTGACGGTGACGAAGTCGGGCGCGAGGAACACGCCGGCCACCCCGTCGACGGCGAACAGCGCCTCGGCCAGCGGCGAGCGGCCCGTCGCGGCCCGGTCCCGGAAATCGGCCGTGCCGGCGCCGGTGACGTCGCGGCCCGGCAGGAACTTCAGCGTGGCGGGGTTCGGGGTGTGCTCGGTCTGGATGAACATGCGCGGCCTCCAAGGGCCGCGCGGCGACTGGCGGCCGGCAACAGAAATGGGCAGGATCGGCATGGCGATCAAGCGGCGCCCGGCCGCCCGCAGCCCGGATCGCCGGCAGGACCCATGACAGCCGCGCCCGTCCTCGACCGACAGCCCCCGCCGATCGACCCCCGCCTCGCGGGCGCGCTCCTCCGCGCGGCGGCGGCCAGCCGGGGCCTGCCGGAGCTGATGGCCGCCCTCGCCCACGCCATGCGGGCGGAGGGCCCGCCCGTCACCCGGTTCGGGCTGCAGCTGATGACCCGGCACCCGACGATCCGCGCGGCGACCCTCCACTGGTACGCCGGGCCGCCCGAGCGGCTGCTGGCCTCGCGCGCCTTCGCGGACGCGGCGGGACCGTCGGGACTGGTGCCGCTCGGGCTCCACCGGGTGCGCGGCCTCGGCGCCCCGGTCGAGGTGCCGGGGCACGCCACGGGGCTCTGACGCCGGACGGTCAGCGGGTCATCAGCCGGAAGGCGGCGAGCTGGCGGCCGGCCTCCGCGTCGGTGAGGGAATAGTCGACGCCGCGCGCGGGCCGCACCGTCCGGGACGGCGGGATCCCCGCGAACTCCAGCTGGAGGCGGACGCACAGCGTCATCGACAGCCGCGACCGCAGGGCGAGCGCGGTGACGACCGTCGGGTCCCCCGAGGCCAGCACGCGGGCGACGAACGCCTCGGGAAACCCGGCGCGCAGCGAGAGGGCGGTCAGCACGAACTCCCGGTCGGCCGCGTCCATCGCCCCGGCCACGGCGGCGTCGTCGAGGTCGCCGGCCTGGAAGAGCCGGCCGGCATGGACCGATCCCGACCCGCTCTCCAGTTCGCGGCGCAGCGCCCGGCCCACCGCCTCCGTCACGTCGGGCGGGAGATCGTCCCGCTCGCCGAGGAGCAGGAGGACCGAGCTTTCGGCGAAGGCCGCCAGCCGGTGGGCGACGTCGGCCGGCAGGTGCGGTCGGATCGCGATCGCCGCCTGCCGGCCGACCCGCCGGCCGGCCCCCGCGGCGAGACCGGCCAGCGTCCCGTTCGACAGGGCGGCCCCGGGGTTGCGGATCAGCCGGTCGGTCGCCGCCTCGTTCCCGGTGGCGACGATGGCGTCGGCGACCGTGGCGGAGACGGTCGGGCGCGCCGAGACCGCCTCCACCCGCCAGGAGGCGGGGTCGGAGGCGACGATCTCGCACAGGATCCTGTCCGGCAGCGCCGCGCAGAAGCGCAGCATCGGCTCGGCCACCGCCCGCTGGACGTCGCGCGCGAGCGTGACGGCGAGGCCCTCCGGGACGTGGGCGACGTCCTTGAGCGTCTCGGCGAGGATCTCGCGGACCGTCGCGAGCTGGTCGAGCGCGAGGCGTTCCAGCGCCGCGACCGTGACCGCGTGCAGCCGTTCCTGCGCCCGCGGGTCGACGCCCGGCAGGAGGGCCGAGAGGCGCCGCGCGACGGCGAGCCGCACCTCGTTGCGCGGATCGACGGCGAGGATCTCGCTCGCCCGGTGCGGGGCCGCGGGATTGCCGGCGACCGCCGTCCGGACGTCGGGATCGGGATCGGCCGCCAGGAAGAACAGCACCTCGGGCGGCGCGTCGGGGTCGGCCCCGATCCGCGCGCGGATCGCGGGATCCCGGTCGGCGGCGAGGCGCTTGGCGTCCGCGTAGCGGAACGGGGGCTGTTCGCCCCTGACCGTGTCCGCGCCGTCCGTCCGATCCGCCATCCCGGGCCCCCGCGTCGACCGTCGCGACCATAGGCGAGGACCGCCCATCATGGAAGGAGGCCCGTGCCGGGCACTCAACGTCCGGTGTAGAACTCGGGGTGGTCGC
>JBIJED010000253.1:0-4999 GCA_044343785.1 Azospirillales bacterium
CGCGTTTCACGATCGGGCCGTCGGCCGCGTAGGCGTGGCAGCTGTCGAGCAGGGCGGGCGCCTTTCCGGGCGCGCCGTGCCGGCGGGGCGGCGGCTCGCCCGCCGCCTCGGCCGCCTCGCGCCGGCGGCGGTGCAGGTCCGGCATCACCGTCTGGAACGCGGTGGTCGCGAGCGGGCCCGTCAGCTCGACGAGGTGCGTGCAGCCCGCGACGCCGCCCACCCGCTCCCGCACCGCCTGGGTGAAGCCGGCCTTGATCCGCAGCCCGACGAGGCGCTGGAAGTTCGGCGTGATCGCGGGGCAGACGCCGTAGGGCGCGTTGTCGGTCGCCGCCTCGACCGCCCGGATGGTCAGCGTCTCGTCGACCGTGAAGCGCAGCCACATCTCGTGCAGCGGCTCGCCCGCCGCGATCCAGCCGCGGTCGGTGTTCGGGAACCCGTAGGTCTTGGTGTCGACGAGGTGCCCCTCGATGTCCCAGAGCCCGTCGGCCCGGCGCCATCCGCGCAGCGTGATGGCCCGGGTGTGGATCGGCTCGCGCTCGGCGGTCGGCGGCGGCAGGGGCATGGGACGGCTCCGGATGGCGGACGTCCCGGGATTTGGGGCGTCGGCGCCGGCGGGATCAAGCGCGACGACGGACCGGCGCGGGCGCGACGAGCGGGCGGACGAGGCTCAGGCGGTCGCGGCCAGCACCTCGGCCACCACGCCCTCGGGCACGTCGCGGGCGACGAAGGCCTCGCCGACGCCGCGGACGAGGACGAAGGTCAGCCGGCCGTCCGACGCCTTCTTGTCCTTGCGCATCGCCGCCAGCAGGGTTTCGGCCGGGAACGCGAGGCCGCGGTCCGCGGGGCGCACCGGAAGCCCCACCGCGGCGAGGTGGGCCGCCGCCCGGTCCCCGTCGGCCGCCGGGGCGTGGCCGAGGCGGGCCGACAGGCGGAAGGCCTGGACCATGCCGATCGCCACCGCCTCGCCGTGCAGCAGGCGGCCGTCGAACCCGGCGGCGGCCTCGAGCGCGTGGCCGAACGTGTGGCCGAGGTTGAGGAGCGCCCGGTCCCCGGTCTCCCGCTCGTCCCGCGCGACGATCGCGGCCTTCGCGGCGCAGGAGACCGCGATCGCCCGGGCCCGGGCCTCGGGGTCGCCGTCGATCACGGACGCGCCCGCCGTCTCCAGCCAGCCGAAGAGGGCGGCGTCGCCGAGGAGGCCGTACTTCGCCACCTCGGCATAGCCCGCAAGCACCTCGCGCCGGGGCAGCGTGTCGAGCACGCCCGTGTCGGCGAGGACGGCGACCGGCTGGTGGAAGGCGCCGACCAGGTTCTTGCCGTGGCGCGTGTTCACGCCGGTCTTGCCACCGACGGAGCTGTCGACCTGCGCCAGCAGCGTCGTCGGCACCTGCACGAACTCGAGCCCGCGGAGCGCGACCGACGCGGCGAAGCCGGCGAGGTCGCCGATGACGCCGCCACCCAGTGCGACGACCAGCGTGCGCCGGTCGATCCCCTGGGCGAGCAGCGCGTCGAGAACCCGGTCGAGCGTCGCCAGATCCTTCGACGCCTCGCCCGGCGGAACCACCACGGGGGCGAGCAGGCGGGCGCCGCCCGCGCGCAGCGCCGCTTCGAGCGGGCCGAGATGGAGGGCCGCGACGGTCGCGTCGGTGACGACGACCGTCCGGCGGCCGGCGACGACGGACCCGAGCAGCTCGCCCGCGCGGGCGATCAGGCCGGTGCCGACATGGATCGGATAGGCGCGGTCGCCCAGCGCCACGGTGACCGTGCGGGCCGGGGCGGTCACGCCGCAGCCCCCTCGAGATGGCGGCGCAGGGCGGCGAGGACGCGGTCGACCATCACCTCCTGGGGGCTCTCGTCGCTGTCGATCACGATGTCGGCCTGGGCGTAGACGGGATGGCGGGCCTCGATCAGCCGGGCGAGGACGTCGCGCGGGTCGCCCTGCTTCAGCAGCGGCCGGTTCGAGCGGCGCGCCGTCCGGGCGACCAGCACGTCGAGATCGGCGCGCAGCCACACCGAGATGCCCTGCCGGTGGATCAGCCCGCGGGTCTCGGGATCCATGAAGGCGCCGCCGCCGGTCGCGAGCACGTGGGGCGCCTCGCCGAGGAGGCGACGGATCACGCGGCGCTCTCCGTCGCGGAAGACGGCCTCGCCGAACCGGGCGAAGATCTCGTCGACGGTGCAGCCCGCGGCGGTCTCGACCTCGGTGTCGGCGTCGCGGAACGGGAGCCCGAGCCGGGTGGCGAGGCGGCGGCCGATGCTGCTCTTGCCGGCACCCATGAGACCGACGAGGACCACGGTTCGCGACAGGCAGGACAGCGCGGGGGACGCCATTTCGAACGACATGCCCTTCGGTTCGGGTCGGTTCGGGCCGGAAGTGCAGCCCTGATGCCACACTCCGCAGCCCTCTGCAATGCGGCCCGGCCCGGACGCCCGGGCGCGCTTGCGACGGGGGCCCGCGGACGTTTAGCTTCGCCACGACTTCGACACCGTCCGGCGCCACACTGTTGCGGCTTTGCAAGGCCGGCGTCCGGCCCCGCAGGAACCGGATGCCCGGAACGAGTCCACCCGATGATGCGTGTCGTGCTGTTCCTCGTCGCCGCGGTCCTGGTGCTGGTCGCCGGGTTCGCCGTGTTCCTGGCGACGTTCGACCCGCCCGCCCCGCGCACGCCGGTCGAACGCGTGGTGCCCAATGAGCGGTTCCAGCAGCGTTGATCTGATCCGGGCGGCCCTCGTGGCCGCCGTGCTCGCGCCGACGCTCGCGTTCGGGCAGGCCGGCCAGCCCCTGCGCCTCGGCCCGGCCGGACCGCCGGGCGGGAGCCCGCCGCCGTCCGTCCCTTCGCCGTCCGTCCCTTCGCCGGCCGTCCCGTCGCCGTCCGTCCCGGCCCCCTCCGTCGTCGCGCCGATCCCGTCGGCCGGGGGCACCCTGCCTGCGCGACCACCGGAGCCGGCCCCCCCCGGGGCGTGGGGCGGGACCCTCGACCGGATCGCGGGCGGGTTCGGGCGCGAGATGTGGGCCGGCACGACGTCCGAGGCCGCGGCCGTCCTGCTCGCCGGGCTGCCGGTCCGCACCACGTCCCCCGCGGTGCGCGACCTCGTCGTCCGGCTCCTCCTGTCGCGGGCCGACGGCCCCTCGGGCGGCGATCCGGACGCGACGGAGAGGCTCCGCACGGACCGGCTGGTCCTGCTCGGCATCGGCGGTCCGCCACCGCCGGGACCCGCGACCGCGGCGGGCGTCGCGGAGGCGACCCCGGGGCAGCTCGCCGCCATCGCCGGCGATCCCGCGGCCCCGCCGGCGATCCGCGTGGCCGCCGCCGAGCGCGGCGCCCGGGCGGGCATCGTGACCGCCGAGAGCCTGCTGGCCGCCTATTCGCTCCTTCCCCTGCCGCCGATCGCGCGCGACGAGCCGCTGGCCGCCGCCGCGGTCGATCCGGAGAACGCCCGCGCCATCCTGGCGCTCGGTCTGGCGGGCGAGATGCCGGCGACCCGTCGCCTCGCGGTGGCCGACGCCTATGTCGCCACGCTGCCCGCGATCGCGCTGGCGGGGCCCGCGGCCCTTCTGGCGACGGAACGGCTCGACGACGCACGGCCGGCCGACGCCGGCATCGAGACCGCGGCGCGCATCGCGCGCGCGCTCTACGGCGTCGGCGAGCGGGCACGGCCCGTCGTCTGGCACCGCGCCGCCCTGGCCGGGGCGGGCGACGCGACGGCGCGGCGCGACGCCTTCCGCCTCGCGCCCCTGTCGCAGGCCGCGGCGGCGATCGAGCCCCCGGGGACCCTCGTCGACTGGATCCGCGCCGAAACGGAGGCGGGCGACGCACGGGTGCGGGTGGCCGCGATCCTGTCGGTGCTCGACGCGCTCGGTGTTCCGGTTCCCGCCTTCGACGCGCACGTCCTCCACGACGAGCCGGGCCGCGCCCCGGAACCGCCGACGGCCGTCTGGGCGGCGCTGGAGAGCGCGGCGGCCGGCGGGCGCGTGGCCGAGACGGCGGCGGCGGCGGCGGTCCTCATCGGCCCCGACGGTCCGGAGACGGCCTCCGCCCCCGCGACCGCGGCTGCGATCCGCGGGCTCTTCGCCGTCGGCCTGACCGACGAGGCGCGCGCCATCGCCCGCGAGGCCGTCCTCGCGCGGTTCGACTAGGCGGCGCGATGGCACGCCCCGGCCGCCCGAAGAAGATCCGCGCGACGGTCAGCCCGTCGGTCGACGCGTTCCTCGACATGCTCGTCGCCGAGCGGGGCGCGGCCGCGAACACCCGCGACGCCTACGAGCACGACCTGATCGAGGCGGCGGGGTGGCTGAAGGCCCGCGAGGTCCCGCTCGACGCCGCCGGGACCGAGGACCTGCGCGCCTATCTCAGGCACCTCCAGTCGGGGGACGAGGCGCACCACGCGGCGGCGCTGCGCACGGTCGCGCGGCGCCTGTCGGCACTCCGCCAGTTCTACCGCTTCCTCGTCTCCGAGGCGCGGCGGGCCGACGACCCGACCGCCTCCATCGACAGCCCCAAGCAGGGGCGCGCCCTGCCGAAGGTCCTGAGCGAGGAGGAGGTGCGCGGGCTGATCGAGACGACGCAGCGGCGCGGCGGTCCCGACGGCATCCGCCTCGTGGCACTGCTGGAGATCCTCTACGCCACCGGGCTGCGCGTCTCCGAGCTGGTGGGGCTCCCGCTCACCGCCTTCTCGCGCGACGGCCGGTACCTGGTCGTCATGGGCAAGGGCGGGAAGGAGCGGATGGTCCCGCTCTCGGACCCCGCGCGCAAGGCCATGGAAGCCTATCTGCCGGTCCGTCCGGCGTTCCTCGTGAAGGGCCGGGAGGCGCGGCAGCGGGATTTCCTGTTCCCCAGTCGGATCTCCGAGGAGGGCCACCTCACCCGCCAGCGGTTCGCGCAGCTGCTGAAGGAGCTGGCGATCCACGCGCGGATCGATCCGGCGAAGGTGAGCCCGCACGTCCTGCGGCACGCCTTCGCGACCCACCTCCTCGACCACGGCGCGGACCTGCGCGCGGTGC
>JBIJED010000082.1:0-8888 GCA_044343785.1 Azospirillales bacterium
CCGACGGTGCGCACCGGGAGCAGCACGGCGAAGGCCTGCCAGATCGCGTAGTAGAGGCCGGCCGCGCGGATCTCCTCCAGGAACACGGCGTCGGCCTTGCGCAGGATGGCCAGCTTCTCGCGCGTGATGTCGCCCGGGATGCGGATGGCGAGGCCTGGGCCGGGGAAGGGGTGGCGGCCCACCAGCGTCTCCGGCAGGCCGAGCTCGCGCCCCAGCGCCCGCACCTCGTCCTTGAAGAGCTCGCGCAGCGGCTCCACCAGCGTCATGCGCATGCGGGCGGGGAGGCCGCCCACGTTGTGGTGCGACTTGATCGTCACCGACGGGCCGCCGGTGAAGCTCACGCTCTCGATCACGTCGGGGTAGAGCGTGCCCTGGGCGAGGAAGTCGGCCCCGCCCACCTTGGCCGCCTCCTCCTCGAACACGTCGATGAAGAGGCCGCCGATGGTCTTGCGCTTCGCCTCGGGGTCGGTCACGCCGTCGAGCCGCCCGAGGAAGAGGGCGGACGCGTCGCGGTGGACGAGCGGGATGTTGTAGTGGCCGCGGAAGAGGCGGACCACCTCGTCGGCCTCGCCTTGCCGCAGGAGGCCGTGGTCGACGAAGATGCAGGTGAGCTGCTCGCCGATCGCCTCGTGGATGAGGACGGCCGCGACCGAGCTGTCCACGCCCCCCGACAGGCCGCAGATCACCCGGCCCCGGCCCACCTGGGCGCGGATGCGGGCGACGGCGTCGGCACGGAAGGCGGCCATGGTCCAGTCGCCCGCGAGGCCCGCCACCTTGAAGAGGAAGTTCCGGATGAGGTCGTGGCCGTGGGGCGTGTGCACCACCTCCGGGTGGAACATCACACCGTAGAAGCGGCGCAAATCGTCGGCGACGATGGCGAAGGGCGCCCCCTCGCTGGTCGCCACGGGGCGGAACCCGTCGGGAAGCTGGACAACGCGGTCGCCGTGGCTCATCCACACCTGCTCGCGCCCGCCCGGCTGCCACACGCCGTCGAACAGCGCGCAGTCTTGGCCGACGTCGACGAAG
The DNA here is from genome assembly GCA_044343785.1 of Azospirillales bacterium. Lineage (GTDB taxonomy): Bacteria > Pseudomonadota > Alphaproteobacteria > Azospirillales > Azospirillaceae > CANGXM01. Next base: position 1,027 of record JBIJED010000082.1, read on the forward strand.
GCGCGGCCGAACTCGCGGTGGTCGGACGGCTCCACCCGCCCGCCCAACTGCACCGCCATCGTCTGCTGGCCATAGCAGATGCCGAGGATCGGCACGCCCATGGTGAACACGGCGTCGGGCGCGCGGGGGCTGTTCGCCTCGGTCACAGAAGCCGGGCCGCCGGACAGGATGATCGCCTTGGGATCGAACGACCGGATGCGCGCCATGTCGGCCGAAAACGGCACGATCTCGCAATAGACGCCCGCCTCGCGCACGCGCCGGGCGATCAGCTGCGTGACCTGCGAGCCGAAGTCGAGGATCAGGACGGTGTCGGTCATGGGGCCCGTTCGCGTCTGGGTCGCGGGGCCGCGTACGGACCCGGCGGGTCTCGGAAGAGGCGCGGACCCTATCCCACCCGCGGCCCCGCCGACAAGCGGGGCCTAGCGTACCCGCGGCCCCGCCGACAGGCGGGCGAGCGGTTCCAGGTCGGCCCAGCCGTAGGCGGTCTCGGTGATGTCGGAGCCGGCGAACTTCGACGGCACCTCCGCGACCCGCACGCCGCCCAGGCGCTCGTAGAACCAGCGGGCGGGGTTGTCGTCCAGCACCCAGACGAGGGCGGAGGAGAGCCCGTCCTCCATCATCCCGGCCGCCATGGTCGCCATCAGCATCCGTCCGAGGCCCAGGCCCTGCACGTCGTCGAGCAGGTAGAGGGTGAAGAACTCCCCCCCGAAGGCGTCGAGCGCCGAGCGCTGCCGCCCGCAGGAACCGAATCCGACGACGCCGTGCCCCGCCACGGCGGCGACGTAGGTGCCGCGCGCGGTGCGCGGATCGCGCAGCAGGCGCCGCCAGCGGTCCGCCTGCACCGGGGCCGACATCTTCACCAGGAACCGGTCCGGCAGCATGCCGGGATAGGTCGAGCGCCAGGAGGCGACGTGGACGCGCGCGATCTGCGCGGCGTCGGCCACGCGGGCGGGTCGGATGATCACGTTCATCGGGGCGCCTCCTCGTCCGCCGCCGGGCCCAGCATGGCGCGCACGTCCGGCCAGCCGTAGCCGACCTCCCACACCGGGGTCCCGTCGAAATCGAGCGGTCGTTCGGCCTGCAGGCGCCCGCCCAGCTTCTCGTAGAAGGCGCGGGCGCGCCGGTTGTCGCGCAGCGTCCACACCGAGACGGCCCGTGCCCCGCGCAGCACCAGCTCCCGCGCCATCGCCTGCATCAGCCGCCGGCCGAGGCCCAGGTCCTGCGCGACCTTCAGCAGGTAGAGGGCATGGAACTCCCCGTCCGTGTCGGGCAGGCCCACCCGCTCGTCCCCGCAGGCGCCGAAGCCGACGATGCCGTGGCCCGGCATCTCGGCGACGAAGACGGCGCTCTCCGCCGGGCCGCGCACGGCGCCGAGCGCGCCGCGCCAATAGCGGGCGCGGACGGCGGGATCCAGCCGGTCGAGGAAGCGCTGCGGCACGATCCCGGGATAGGTCTCGCGCCAGGCCTGCACGTCGGCGCGGGCGAGGGGGGCGGCGTCGCCGACGCGCGCGCGCCGCACCAGCCCCGCCGCCTCGCGCGGGCGCATCCGCGGCTCGCGCCGGCCGGGCGCGAGCGCCGTCATCGGTCGGTGGTCCGCGACGGACCCGCTGGCGGGCGGATCGGACGTGGCGGCATGGAAGGGCCCCTCCTCATCCGTCGGGTGCCGGAAGCACCCCGGAAGGGTCAGTGTGAGGAACCCGCGGCGCGGCGGCAAGGGTCCGCGAACGCGGACCGGGACTTCGGCGTCGCGCCGCCGGTCAGGCCGGCGCGCCGGCCTCCGCATCCCGGCGCCGTTCCAGCACGGCGGCATAGAAGCCGTCGGTGCCGTCGCGGGCGGGGGTGAGGGACAGGTCGGGGCCCGGGCCGGGCAGGGGGCCGGCGCCGAGCGGCAGCGCCACCTCCTCCCACACCCGCGCCAGGGGCACGCGCACGAACTCCGGATGCGCGGCGAGGAAGGCGTCGATCCGCTCCGCGTTCTCCGCCGGCAGCAGCGAGCAGGTGGCGTAGACGAGGCGCCCGCCCGGCTTCACCAGCCGCGACGCGCTGTCGAGGATCTCGCCCTGCAGCGGCACCAGATCGGACAGGCCCGGGCCGAGCGACGCCCACCGGGCGTCGGGGTTGCGCCGCCACGTGCCCGTGCCGGTGCAGGGCGCGTCGACCAGCACCCGGTCGAACATCGCCTTGTGCCGCTTCACCCACGGGTCGCGCGCGCCCGACAGGGGCCGCGTCTCGATGTTGTGGAGGCCCGCGCGACGGAAGCGCACCGTGGCGCGCTCCAGCCGCTTGCCCAGCACGTCGGCGGCGATGACGCGGCCCTTGTTGGCCATCATCGCGGCGACGGCCAGCGTCTTGCCGCCGGCACCTGCGCAGAAATCCACCACCTGGTGCCCCGGCCGGGCGCCGAGCAGGAGCGCCACGAGCTGCGAGCCCTCGTCCTGCACCTCGACGAGGCCGTCGCGGAACGCCGCCGTCTGCGCCAGCGGCGGCCGCCCCGCCACCCGCAGGCCCCAGGGCGACAGGGGCGTGGGCGTCGCGCGGATGCCGGCCTGCGCCAGCGCCGCCATCGCCGCGGCCCGGTCGCCCCTGACCGGGTTCGTCCGCAGGTCGAGGGGGGCGGCCTCCAGCAGGGCCGCCATCTCGGCGCCGAAACGGGTCCCGAGCGCCCGGGACAGCGGCTCGGCCGCCCAGTCGGGGCACTCGAAGCGGACCGCGTCCGGCATGTCCGGATGGTCGAGGGTGTGGTTGTCGAGCCGGCGGACCAGCCGCTCCTCGCCCGCGTCCAGCGGGGGCGGGGCGAAGCGCGCGCCGTCGAAGACGCGGGCCAGCGTGTCGAGGCGGCGGCCCTGCGTCAGCAGCAGGTCGGCCATCGCGCGCGTCCGCGGCGTGTCCGGCCCGCCCGACCGGGCGATCCACCAGCCGAGGCGTGCGTGCCGGCGCAGCAGGCCATAGAGCCCCTCCGCCACCGCGGCGCGGTCCTTGGAGCCGATGTAGCGGCGGTCGCGGAAGAACGCGGAGACCACGCTGTCGGCCGGGCGGGCGGCGGCGCCCACCTCGGACAGGAGGTCGATGATCGACTGGATGCGGGCGGCGGGTGTCATGGGGGGCCACATATCGGCTCCCCGACCGGTCCGGTCAACGCCTCCCCGCCCGCGCCGGGCACCGGCGGGTCCGGGCAATGCGTGAACGAAGAGTGAACATCACGCTTGATGTTCTGAAATTGTTCCCGTAGGGTCGCCCCATCGGACGACGACGGGGCAGGGAGACGGGTGATGCGGGTGATGAGGACGGTCGCGGAATTCCTGTCCATCGGCGCGCTGTTCGCGGTGCTCTACGGATGGACGGTCATCGGCCAGGCGGTGGTCGGTCCGCAGGAGGCGCCGGTGGCCGACGGCCCGGTGCTGCGCACAGCACCCGTCACGGTCGCCCAGGCGCGGTGAGGCGTCAGACGTCGGGCTGGCGCCCGGCCCGGTCGCGCTGGAGCTGCGCCTCGCGGATCGTGATGTAGAAGGCGCTGCCGGTCACGATGGCGGCGCCCAGGATCGACCAGCCGTCGATCCGCTCCTCGAAAAGCCACCAGCCGATCGCGCCGGCGAACACGATCCGCAGATACTGGATCGGCGCGATTCCCGACGCGTCGGCGAGGCGGAAGGCGCTGACCGACGCCCACTGGCCGAGCGTGCCCGTGACCGCCACCAGCACCATCAGCACCGTCGCCTCGACCGTCGGCCAGGTCCAGGTGACCAGCGCGATCGGCAGGCAGAACGCCAGCGTGGTGGCGCCGATCCAGGCCATGATGGTCTCGGTCGGCTCGGTCCGCGTCAGGTCCTTGGTCGAGAGCGTGATCGCGGACGAGTTGATCGCGAGGTAGAAGGCGACGAGGAGCGGCCAGTCGAGCGTGACGGCGCCCGGCCGCACCACGATCAGGATGCCCGCGAACCCCGCCAGCGTGGCCGACCAGCGCCGCCAGCCGACCTTCTCCCCCAGCACCGGCCCCGCCGCCATCGTCGTGAACAGCACCGACGAGAAGAACACGACCGTGGCCGTCGCCAACGGAAGCAGCGCGAAGACGTAGAAATAGGCGAGCGACCCCGTCGCGCTGAACAGGCCGCGCAGCACGTGCATGCCCGGGCGGGCAGTCGCGAACATGCCGAAGGACCGCCCGCGCAGCCAGAGGCCGAGGAACACGAACTGCGCCGCCGTGCGCACCAGCGCCACCTGCGCCGCGTTCACCTCCGGCCCGATCGCCTTGACGAAGGCCGCCTCCAGCACGAACAGGAGCATCGCGCCGACGGCGAGGAGCTGTGCCGTCGGCACGCCCAGACGCATGGTTCCATCCCCGGGCCGGTCGGCCGGATCCTGTCATCTTGTCTGACAGTATACAGCCGCTTCCGCGCTTTGCACGAAGGTTGCAACACGTCGATGCGTGTCGCCGTTGAACGGTGGCGCGCGGACGGACCGCCGGTCCGGAGTCGGCGGTGTCCGACTGTTCGATCGTTCGCGAATGAAGCAAGAAACGATCGAGGGCTTGTCTTGAATGACGGTTGCATGAAGAACAGGTTTCAGTCGGAGGAAAACGTGCCGGCCGCGACCAAAGTCCTCTTGGATAATGGGGTTTCTGGCCCGGCTGTCATTTTTCCGTCCCGAAACGCGGTCTATATCCACCCGCGACTCTGATTCGCACGAGGAGCCCGGCCATGAAGCAATCCACGACGGTCCGGCGCTACCGCGCGATCTGGATTTCCGACGTCCATCTCGGCACCCGCGGATGCCAGGCCGAGCTGCTCCTCGATTTCCTGCGCTCGACCGAGAGCGATCACCTCTATCTGGTCGGCGACATCGTCGACGGCTGGCGCCTGCGCAAGAGCTGGTACTGGCCCCAGTCGCACAACGACGTCGTCCAGAAGCTCCTGCGCAAGGCGCGCAAGGGGACGCGGGTGGTCTACATCCCCGGCAACCACGACGAGGGCTTCCGCGATTACGTCGGGCTCCAGTTCGGCGGCGTGACGGTCGCGGAGGACGCGATCCACGTGACGGCCGACGGGCGCCGCCTGCTCGTCATCCACGGCGACCAGTTCGACGCGGTGGTGAAGTACGCAAAGTGGCTCGCGCACGTCGGCGACACCGCGTACACCCTTCTCCTGCACCTCAACACGGGCGTGAACTTCGTCCGCCGCAGGCTCGGCTTCACCTACTGGTCGATCTCCGCCTACCTCAAGCAGAAGGCGAAGAAGGCCGTCGAATACATCGGCGCGTACGAGACCGCCCTTGCGGAAGAGGCCCGCCGCCGCCACGTCGATGGCGTGGTGTGCGGGCACATCCACTCCGCCGAGATGCGGGACATGCAGGGGGTTTTGTATTGCAACGACGGGGACTGGGTCGAATCCTGCACCGCCTTGGTCGAACACGAAACGGGCGAGCTCGAACTCCTGCACTGGACGGCCCTGCCGGCGCAGGTGCCGCTGAAGGCGGCGGCGTGAAGATCCTGATCGTCACCGACGCCTGGTTCCCCCAGGTGAACGGTGTGGTCAGGACCATCGACACGACGCGGCGCGAACTCGAGAAGCTGGGGCACACGGTCGAGATCATCTCGCCGGAGACGTTCCGGACCGTCCCGCTGCCCACATATCCCGAGATCCGCATCGCGATCGCCCCGGGGCGGCAGATCCGCCGGCTCATCGACGCGTTCGACCCGCATGCGATCCATCTCGCCACCGAGGGGCCACTGGGCTTCGCCGCCCGCCGCTACTGCCTGCGCCGCGGCATCGCCTTCTCCACCGCCTACCACACGCGCTTTCCCGAATACGTCCGCGACCGGGCGCCGATCCCGCTGGCGCTGACCTACGGCATCGTGCGCCGCTTCCATGCCCCGGCCTCCGCCGTCATGGTCGCGACGCCTTCGATCGAGCAGGCGCTCGCCGACCGGGGTTTCAAGAACCTCCGGCGTTGGGGGCGCGGCGTCGACACCGACCTCTTCCGGCCGCGCGACAAGGCGTTCCTCGACGCCCCGCGGCCGATCCTGATGTACGTCGGACGCGTGTCGGTGGAGAAGAACATCGAGGCGTTCCTGTCCCTCGACCTGCCCGGCACCAAGTACGTCGTCGGCGACGGGCCGCAGCTGGCGGACCTCAAGGCCCGCTACCCGGCGGCCCGCTTCGTCGGCGCCCGGCACGGCGAGGATCTGGCCCGCCACTACGCCGCCGCCGACGTCTTCGTCTTCCCCTCGCGCACCGACACCTTCGGCCTCGTCATGCTGGAGGCGCTCGCGTCCGGTGTCCCGGTCGCGGCCTATCCCGTTCCCGGGCCGATCGACGTCCTGGACGGTGCGGCGGTCGGCGTCCTCGACGAGGACCTCGCCACCGCGGTCCGCCGTGCGCTCGGGATCCCGCCCGACCGCTGCCGCGCCTTCGCGCTCGGATATTCCTGGCAGGCGTCGTCGCAGCAGTTTCTCGACAATCTCCGCCCCTTCCGTCACGAGGGGGAGTGACGGGGCACGGGAATCCCGTCGCGCACCCCTCCGACGCATGCTAAGTTCCCGCCCCTCAGCGCCCCGGGACGGGGCCGCCCCGGACCGGCAGAAATTCGTCCCCGATGATCCTCGGTCTCTATCGCGTGCTGACCGGCCTCGGCGCGCCGGTGATCCATTGGCTCCTCGACCGCCGGGCCCGGTCCGGCAAGGAAGATCCCGCGCGCAAGGGTGAGCGCCTCGGCGAGGCGTCGGTCCCGCGTCCGGAGGGTCCGCTGGTCTGGATCCACGCCGCCTCCAACGGCGAGGCGCTGTCGGCCCTGCCCCTCGTGCGGCGGATGGCCGAGCAGGGGATCCGCTCGCTCGTCACCACCGGCACCGTGACCTCCGCGCGGCTGATGGCGGCCCGCCTGCCGCGCGGCGCCATCCACCAGTACGCGCCGCTGGACCGCCGGGCCTGGGTCCGCCGTTTCGTCGACCACTGGCGGCCGGACGCGGCGCTGTGGATCGAGAGCGAGTTGTGGCCGAACACGCTGCTCGAACTCGCGGCGCGGAAGATCCCCGCCGCCCTGGTCAACGCACGCATGTCGCAGCGGTCGTTCGGGCGCTGGTCGCGGGTGCGCGGCACGGCGCGGCGCATCCTGTCGCCGTTCCGCGTGATCCTCGCCCAGACCGACCGCGAGGCGAAGCGCCTGCGCCATCTCTCCGGCCGCGACGTCGGCTCGGTCGGGAACCTGAAGTATTCGGCCGATCCGCTGCCCGCCGACCCGATCGCCTTCGGCAACCTGCAGGGGGTGGTGGGCAGGCGTCCGGTCTGGGCCTTCATCTCCACCCATCCCGGCGAGGACGAGCTGGCCGCCGTCGTGCACGAGCGGCTGCGCGACCGACTGCCGGACCTGCTGACCATCGTCGTGCCGCGCCATCCGGCGCGCGGCGCCGACGTCGCCTCGCGCCTCCGGCAACGCGGCCTGTGGACCGCGCGGCGCGGCGACGGGAAGGTCCCCGACCGCACCTTCCAGGCCTATGTCGTCGACACGGTGGGCGAGATGGGGATCGTCCTGCGGGTGGCACCGGTCGCCTGCATCGGCGGATCCTTCGTCCCGCTCGGCGGCCACAACCCGATCGAGCCGGCGCAGCTCGGCTGCGCGGTCGTGTACGGCCCGTCCATGTTCAACTTCGCCGAGATCGCGGACGAGCTGGAGGCCGCCGGCGCGGCGGTGCGGCTGCAGGGCGTGGACGACCTCGCCGAGACGGTCGCCCATCTGCTGCTCGATCCCGAGGCGCGGACCCATCAGGCGGGCGCCGGTCGCCTCGTGGCCGACCGGAACCGCGAGGTCGTCGACCGGGTCTTCGAGGCGCTGGAGCCCGTCCTTGCCGATGTCCGGGCGAAGAAGAAGGC
>JBIJED010000083.1:0-8880 GCA_044343785.1 Azospirillales bacterium
TCGAGGCGCTGTCGCGCGGAGCGGCGCGCGCCACCTTCCTCGATCGCGCCCCGGCCAGCGTCGCCGTCGTGCGTCGCAACCTCGACCTGATCGGCGAGAGCGCCGCGGCGGACGTGATCCGCGCCGACTGCCTCCGCCCGCCGGCGGCGCCGGCCGCGGCGGGGATCGCGTTCCTCGATCCGCCCTACCGGCAGGACCTCGCGGCCCCCGCCCTCCTGGCGCTCGCCGCGCGCGGCTGGCTGGCGCCGGGCGCGCTCTGCGTCGTCGAGGAGGCGGCCGACACGCCGCCCGTCCTGCCCGCGGGCTGGACCGTCCACGACGTCCGGGCCTACGGCGAGACCATGGTCGTGTTCGCCGCCGCGCCGGGCTGAAGCGGCGGAGCCGCCGCCCCCCCGACCCGCGCCAGGAACGACCGGACGAGCGCCCGCGCGCCGTCCGGGTCGTCGCGGAAAACGCCGTGGCCCGCGTGGGGGAAGCGACGGAACTCGACCGTTCCCGCCGGCAGGTGGTCGGCGATCTCCGCCGTCGCCTCCCACGGCAGGACGGGATCGCGGTCGCCGGCGAGCAGCAGGACGGGCGTCCGCACGCCGCGGAGCGCCTCGCGGAAGTCCATCCGCCACATCTCCCGCCCCTCGCCCGCGAAATGGGCCAGCACGTCGCGACGCGGCGGCCCGCCGCCCGCCCCGCCCGCCCCGCCCGCCCCGCCCGCCCCGCCCGCGAGGATGCCGTGGTCGGTCGCCTCGTCGACGTCCACCGACACGACCCCCGACAGGAGCCGGCCGGCCCGTTCCCGCGCCGGTTCGCCGCCCCGCCGCTCCGCCCCGGCGAGCATCATGTCGAGGGTGAAGCGGGCGGCGGTGGACGACAGGACCACGCCCGCCGCATGGCCCGGATGGCGCACGAGATAGGCCTGGGCGACGTAGCCGCCGAAGCTCTGCCCCAGCACCACGGGCCGATTGATGCCCAGCGCGTCGCACAGGCCACGGACGTCGTCCGCCCATCTCGCGAGCGTCCAGCCCGCGGGATCGTCCGCGGCACCGCCGCGGCTGCGCCCCTGACCGCGGTGGTCGAGCCAGACGAGCTGTGCCGTGTCGGCGAGCGGCCGGAACGCCGGCTTCAGGGAATGATGGTCGCACCCCGGCCCGCCGTGGAGGAGCACCAGCGTCGGCCGGTCCCGCACGGCCCCGTCCTCCACGACGACGCCCGGACCGTCGACGTCGAAGAACAGACGGGCTCCGTCGACGTCGACGTACATGCATGACCCCGGAGGACGGAGACTCCCCCCAAGGTTGCTCGAGCGGCATCGACTTGCAACCTCTGTCAGCGCCGGAACAGGCCGAGGTTGTCCCTCAGGCGCGGCCCCTCGTAAGCCCGGCGGAAGAGGCCGCGGCGCTGGAGTTCGGGCACCAACAGTTCCACGACGTCGTCGATCGCGGCGGGAAGGTGGGTGGGGATGACGTTGAACCCGTCGGCCGCGCGCTCCGCCTGCCAGTGCGCCATCTCGTCGGCGATATCGGCCGGCGTGCCGACGACGACGCGGTGCCCGCGCCCCGAGGCCAGCGCCATGTAGAGCTGGCGGATCGTGTAGCCCTCCCGCTGGGCGAGGCGCCACATCACCTCCGCCCGGCTGCGGAACGCCGGGTCCTCCGGCTCGGGCACCGGCCCGTCGACGTCGTGGGCGGACAGGTCGCCCAGCCGGTCGTAGAGCGAGGCGAGGCCGAGGACCGGGTCGATCAGCGCCTGGAGTTCGTCGAGCTTCGCCCGCGCCTCGTCGCGGGTGCGGCCGACGATCGCCATCAGCCCGGGCATGACGACCACGTCCTCCTCCCGCCGCCCGTGGGCCGGGAGCCGCTCCTTGATGGAGGCGTAGAACGCCTTGGCGTCGGCGAGGTCCTGCTTGGCGGTGAAGACGATGTCGGCGCTGCGGGCGGCGATGTCGCGGCCGGCCGGGCTGTCGCCGGCGAACACCATCACCGGCTCCCCCTGGGGCGAGCGCGCCATGCTGAGGGGCCCGCGCACCTTGAACCAGCGGCCCTCGTGGTCCAGCACGTGCCGCCGCGCGGGGTCGTGGAAGAGGCCGCTCGCCTTGTCGCGCACGAAGGCGTCGGCGTCCCAGCTCGACCACAGGCCGCGCACCACGTCGACGAACTCCGCCGCGCGGTCGTAGCGGGTGTCGTAGTCGGGCACGGTCATGTGTCCGAAGTTCAGCGCATCCTCCGCCCCCCACGACGTGACGACGTTCCACCCCGCGCGCCCGCCGCTCAGATGGTCGAGGGAAAGGAACTGGCGGGCGAGGTTGTAGGGCTCGCTGTAGGTGGTGGATCCGGTGGCGACGAGGCCGATGGTCCGCGTCAGGGGCGCGAGGGCGGACAGGAGGGTGATCGGCTCCAGCTCGGCCGCGGCACCCGACCGCGCCTGGGCGCCCGGCGGGTTGTCCGACCCGCGCACGGCCAGCTCGTCGGCCAGGAACACGAGGTCGAACAGGCCACGCTCGGCCGCCTGCGTGACCCTGAGGAACGCGTCCAGCCGCATCGCCCCGTCGGCGGGCACGTCCGGGTGCCGCCAGGCGGCGATGTGATAGCCCATGCGGAACATGGACAGGCCGAGCTTCAGATGGGGCATGGGGGTCCTCGTCGGGCGACGCCGATCACCTCACGGTAGCGCGGGCCTTGGCGGCCGTCACCGCCGCTGGAACAGCCGTTCCACGTCCGAACGCTTCAGCTCCACCCACGTCGGGCGGCCGTGGTTGCACTGGCCGCTCGCGGGCGTCGCCTCCATCTGGCGCAGCAGCGCGTTCATCTCCTCCACGTTCAGCGCGCGGCCCGCCCGCACCGAGCCGTGGCAGGCGATGGTGGAGCAGACGGCGTCGAGGCGGCCGACGAGGTGCCGCAGGTCGCCGATCTCCGACAGGGTCTCGGCGAGGTCGGCCACGAGCGCACGCACGTCGCAGACACCGAGCGGCGCGGGCGTGCCGCGGACCACGACGGCGCCGGGACCGAAGCGCTCCACCTCCAGCCCCAGCCGCGCGAGTTCGTCCGCCGCCGCCGCGAGCCGATCGGCGTCCGCCTCCGGCAGGTCGACGACGACCGGCAGCAGCAGGCCCTGCACCGGCACGCCGCCCGCCTCCCGCGCGGTCTTCAGCCGCTCGTAGACCAGCCGCTCGTGCGCCGCGTGCTGGTCGACGATGACGATGCCGTCCCGCGTCTCCGCCACGATGTAGGTCGCGTGCAGCTGAGCCCGCGCGGCGCCGAGGGGGTGCGCGGCAGAGGCCGGTGCGGGCGGGCGATCCTCCGCCGGCCGCGCCATCGGCGGCACCGCGAGGCCCGGCAGCGACACCGGCCCCTCCGGCGGCGGGGCGAAGAAGGCGACCGCCGCCTCCGCCATCCCGCGCGACGGCGCGACGGGACCGCGCCAGGGCGACGGCGCGACGGGACCGCGCCAGGGCGACGGCGCGCCGGGACCGCGCCAGGGCGGCGGCGCGAAGCCCGTGTGCGGTCGTACGGCTTCCAGCGCCGCGATTCCGCCGGTCGTCGCGGCCCTGTGCCCGGCCCCGGCGAGCGCGTGGCGGATGCCCCCCACCACGAGGCCGCGCACGAGCCCCTGATCGCGGAAGCGCACCTCCGTCTTCGCCGGGTGGACGTTCACGTCCACGTCGGTCGGCGCCAGCGCGAGGAAGAGGGCGAGCGTCGGATGCCGGTCGCGCGGCAGGAGATCGGAATAGCCCCCACGGACCGCGCCCAGCAGCAGCTTGTCCCGCACCGGTCGGCCGTTGACGAAGAGATACTGGTCGCGCGCCGTGGGGCGATTGAAGGTCGGCAGGCCCAGGAGGCCGGCGAGGACGACGCCCTCCCGCTCGGCCGCGACCGGCACCGCGTTCGCCCCGAAGTCCCGCCCCATCACCGCGGCGAGACGGACGGCGCGGCCATCCGGGCCGTCCGCCGGGGCGAGGCGAAGGACGGTGCGCCCGTCGTCGGTCAGCGAGAAGGCGACCGCCGGGTTCGCCATGGCGATGCGCTCCACGACGTCGCGCACATGGTCGGCCTCGGTCCGGGTCCCCTTCAGGAACTTGAGGCGGGCCGGCGTGGCGAAGAACAGGTCGCGCACCTCCACCCGCGTGCCGGGCGGGTGGGCGGCGGGACCGACCCCGCCTTTCGCTCCGCCCTCGACCGTGATCGCCCAGGCCGTGTCGGCGCCGGGGCGGCGGCTCGTGAGCGTGAGGCGGGCGACCGCGCCGATCGAGGGCAGCGCCTCGCCGCGGAAGCCGAAGGTGTGGATGGCCAGCAGGTCGTCGTCGGCGAGCTTGGAGGTCGCGTGGCGCTCGACCGCGAGGTCGAGGTCGGCGGGCGTCATCCCGCAGCCGTCGTCCACCACCGAGATCAGCGTCCGCCCGCCGTCGCGGACCACGACGTCGACCCGCGTGGCCCCGGCGTCGACGGCGTTCTCCAACAGCTCCTTGACGGCCGCTGCGGGCCGCTCGATCACCTCGCCGGCGGCGATCCGGTTGACGAGGCTGTCGGGAAGACGGCGGAGCGACATGCCCCAGATGTAGGGGCCGCAGGCCGCCCTGTCATCGACTAATTGGTTGCCTTGCCCTGCAGGCGCTCGGCGAGGACGGGGTCGATCACCGCCGTGAGCAGGTCCTTCAGCGAGGCCTTGATCCCGCCGAGCTTGGCGCCCGTGAGGTCCGCCTCCTTCAGGACGGCCCCTTCGAGGTCGCAGTGGGTGAGGTCGGCGGTCGTCAGGACCGCCCGGCGGAGCCTCGCCCGCGCGAGGACGGCGTAGCGCAGCGAGGCGCCGTCCAGGGTGGTCGCCTTGAAGCGGTCCGGCGCCAGCTCCAGCGGCTCCAGCAGCGCCTCGGTCAGGTCGGCGTTGTCGAGCTTGGCGTCGCGGAGGTTTGCCCCGCGAAGGTCGGCGCCGCGCAGGTTGCAGGTGCGCAGGTCCGCCCCCTCCAGATTGGCCGCCTGCAGCTGGACGCCCGAGAGGTCCTGACCGTAGAAGACGGCCCCCGTGGCCCGGACGGCGGTGAGCGTCGCGCGTGGCAGCCCGGGGGCGTTGCGCAGATCGACGCCCGAGAGGTCGAGCGGGGCGCCCTCGCGTCCCGCCTTGTCGACGAAGGTGCGGTGAAGGACGAGCAACGCCTCGAAATCCGGCCCGAGGTCCGCGAACGGACGGCCCATCGGCTCGTCGGTGAGGCAGCCGGTCATGTCGGCGCCGGCCAGTTCCGCCAAGGTGAGGGTCACGTCGGTCAGGACGGCACCGCGCAGGTCGGCACCGCGCAGGTCGGCCTGCGACAGATCGGCCCCCTCCAGGTTGGCGCCGGCGAAGTTGGCCCCGCGCAGGTTGGCGCGCACGAGGCGGACGCCGCGCATCACCGCCTGGCTGAAGTCCGTCTTCATGGCGATGGCACCGCCCATCTGGGCGTTCGAGAGGTTGGCGCCCGAGAAGTTCGCCCCCTCCACGTCGGAGGGCTGGAGGCTCGCCTGGTTGAAGACGAGGCCGCCCTTGCCGTCGCGCTCCGCCATGAGGCCGTCGCGCAGGTCCGCGTCGAACAGGTTGGCGCCGCTGAGGTTCGCCCCGCGCAGGCAGGCCCCGCGCAGGTCCGCCTTCACGAGGCTCGCCTCCAGCAGATTGGCGCGGCGCAGGTCGGCGGCGAACAGGATCGCGCAGTCCATGTCGGCGCGGATGAAGTTGGCGCCGGCGAGGTTCGAGAACGTCAGGTCCGCGTGCGCGAGGTCCCGGTCCTCGAAACTGAGGCCGGACAGGTCGTGGTTGGCGAAGACGGCACGCGCGCCGCCCACCCGTGCGTTCCGGAACATGGAATGACGCTTCAGGACCTGGTCGACCTGAGCCTGCGTCAGCCGTCCCGCCGGTTTCGTCACGGCGCTTCCCGTCATCGTCACAACCCTCGCGAGAATTCCATGCCCAATGTACGCGACTCGGACGGAAAGTTAAAGTCCGTCCGTATCTTTCCGTGCCGCCTTGCGAATCAGCGCCGCCGTGGAAGCGTCGTGTGCCGTCCCGGGGATACCCGTGGCCAGTTCGGCGAGGATCGGCTTCGCCAATTGCTTGCCGAGCTCGACCCCCCACTGGTCGAAGGAATTGATGCGCCACACGATGCCCTGGACGAAGACCTTGTGTTCGTAGAGCGCGATGAGCGCGCCGAGCGTGGCGGGATCGAGCCGGCGGAACAGGATCGTCGTCGACGGGCGATCGCCCGGGAAGACCTTGTGCGGCGCGAGGCGCGCGACCTCGGCCTCCGGCAGCCCCTCGGCGCGAAGCTCCGCCTCCGCCTCCGCCCGGGTCCGGCCGCGCATCAGCGCCTCGGCCTGGGCCAGCACGTTGGAGAGCAGCAGCCGGTGGTGGTCGCCGAGCGGGTTCTGGGTCTCCACCGGCGCGAGGAAGTCGCACGGGATCAGGTGCGTGCCCTGGTGGATCAGCTGGTAGAAGGCGTGCTGCCCGTTCGTCCCCGGCTCGCCGAACAGGACCGGGCCGGTCGCGTAGTCGACCGGGTTGCCGTCGCGGTCGACGCGCTTCCCGTTCGACTCCATGTCGAGCTGCTGGAGATAGGCCGGGAAACGCGACAGGGACTGGTCGTAGGGCAGGACCGCGTGGGCCCGGGCGCCGAGGAAATTGATCGACCAGACGCCGAGAAGCGCCATGACGACCGGAAGGTTCGCATGGAGTGGTGCGGTGCGGAAGTGGCGGTCCATCGCGTGGGCGCCGGCCAGGAAGGCGCGGAAGTTCTCCGGCCCGATCGTGATCGCGACCGGCAGGCCGATGGCCGACCAGACCGAATAGCGCCCGCCGACCCAGTCCCAGAAGCCGAACATGTTCGCGGGATCGATGCCGAACGCGGTCACCGCCTCCCGATTCGTGCTGAGTGCGGCGAAGTGCCGGGCGATCGCCGCCGGGTCCGGGATCCGGGCGGCGAACCAGTCCCTGGCGCTGCGCGCGTTGGCCAGCGTCTCCTGGGTCGTGAAGGTCTTCGACGCGATCAGGAAGAGCGTCGTCTCCGGATCGACGCGCCGCAGCACCTCCGACAGGTGCGTCCCGTCGACGTTGGAGACGAAGTGCGGCCGGATCGCGGGATCGCGCCAGGGCGTCAGCGCCTCCGACACCATGACGGGCCCGAGGTCGGAGCCGCCGATGCCGATGTTCACGACGTCGGTGATGCGCTTGCCCGTCGCCCCGACGTGCGCGCCCGACCGGACCCGGGCGGCAAAATCGAGCATCCGGTCGAGGACGCCGTGGACGTCCGCCATCAAATCCTCGCCGCCGATGTAGAGCTTCGTGCCCGGCGGCGCCCGGAGCGCGGTATGGAGGACGGCCCGGCGCTCGGTCCCGTTGACCTTCTGCCCGGCGAACATCCGGTCGCGCCAGCCGGCCACGTCGGTGACGTGGGCGAGGTCGAGGAGGCGCGCCAGCGTCTCCTCCGTCGCCCTGTGCTTGGACAGGTCGACGACGAGGCCCGCCGCGCGGAGCGTCATCCGTTCCGCCCGTCCGGGATCCACGGCGAAGAGGTCGCGCATCGACGTTCCCGCCAGCGCCGCGGCGTGGGCGGAGAGCGCGGTCCAGGCCGGGCTCCCGGTCAGTTCGGACATCGTCGATCCCCCCTCGGGTGATGCCGGGCCGGTGTCGTTCAGCCGGGCCAGTCGGTGATCCGGCGCGTCGGGGTCACGCCCTCCGGCCGGCCGACGATCACCGTCAGGAAGGCGTCCGGCCGCAGCACCGTGCGCGCCACGCGGCGCACGTCGTCGGGCGTCACGGCCTCGATCAGGCCGGACCGGCGGTTGAGGTAGTCGATCCCGAGGTCGTCCCGGCGCACCTGCAGCACGACGCGCGCGATGGCGCCGGTGGAGGTGAACTGGAGCGGGAACGACCCGGTGAGGAAGGCCTTCGCGTCGGCGAGTTCCTCCGCGGTCGGCCCGCTCTCGGCCATCCGCCGCCACTCCGCCTTCACGAGGTCGACGAAGGTGCCGGCACTCGCGTTGTTGGTCGATCCGCCGGCGGTGACGAGGGCGCCCCGCTCCCAGCTGGCGAGGCCCGACGAGACGCCGTAGGTCAGGCCGCGCTCGACCCGGATCTCCTGCATCAGGCGGGAGTTGAAGCCGCCGCCGCCCAGCGTGTGGTTCATGATCTGGGTGGCGAACCAGTCGGGCTCGTCGCGTCGGACGCCCTGGTGCCCCATGGAGACGATCGACTGCGGGACGGGGCGCTCGACCACCACCACCTCGCCCGCACCCTTCGCCGTCACGGGCGGAACGGCGAACGGGGCGGCGCGGGCGGGCAGGTCGCCGAAGATCCGGTCGAGCACGGGACCGAGACGCTCGGCCGTGATGTCGCCGGCGACCGTGACGAGGAGCGTGTCCCGCGCGAGACGCGCGCGGTGGACGGTCCTGAGGTCGTCGGCCGTGATGCGCGGCACCGTCGTCAGCGTTCCGCGACCGGGCCGGGCGTAGGGATGGCCTTCGAACACGGTGCGGGCGAAGACCTGTCCCGCGACCGACTGCGGGTTGGCGAGGTCACGGCGCAGGCCGGCGAGCGTCTGCGCCCGCGTCCGCTCCACGGCGTCGGCGTCGAAGCGCGGCGCCGTGAGCGCGAGGCGCGCGAGGTCCCAAGCGTCGTCGGCGTTCTCGGTCAGGGTGCGGACGTTGCCGAAGATGCCGTCCCGGTCGGCGTTGAAGCCGAGGCCGACGGCCGTGTCGGCGAGGCGTTCCTGGAACGCGGCGGCGTCGAGCGGCCCGGCCCCCTCCGACAGGAGCCCGGTCATCAGCGTGGTCGTGCCCTCGCGTCCCTCCGGGTCGAGGACCGTGCCGCCCTCGAAGGCGAACTCCATGGCGATGATCGGCGTGCGTTCGTCCCGCACCAGCCACGCCTCGA
>JBIJED010000084.1:0-8850 GCA_044343785.1 Azospirillales bacterium
CTGTTCGGTGCCGACCTTGCCCGAGCGGCCGAGCGCCCCGTCCAGCCCGAACGCGCGCGGATTGAGCCCGCAACCGACGCAGATCGGCTGGTTGTCGCGCAGATGCCCGGCGATCCAGCGCAGCACGCCCGGCCGGCGCCAGGCTTCGGCGAACGTCATTTCGCCCAGGTTGGTGTAGTCGAACAGGGCGGGATCGAAGGTCGTGCAGCAGGGGGTCAGATAGCCCTGGACCGAGATGGCGGGCCGCAGCCAGGGCGCCATGCAGATCTTGCCCTTGGGCCGCGTGAAGTTGGGGGGGGAGATGGCCATGCCCGACAGCGTGGGCAGCGTCTCACGCATGAGCGCGAGGAACTCCTGCCGCATCTCCAGCGTCATCAGGCCGTAGGGATCGCCGTAGTCCTGGAACTCCTGCATGTGGACGGGGGGTGCGCCCAGCGCGTGCAGCCGCCGGAGCGTCGCCGGCACGTCCCGGTAGTTGATCGCGCTGACCACCAGCGAGATGTGCAGCGGGAGCTTGCGCTCCATGCACTCGCGCACCCGCTCCTCCAGCTTGGTCACCAGGGTGCCGGACCGCATCCGCTCGGCGATCCCGGGATCGAAGCTGTCGACCGAGATCCAGAACTCGTCGAGCCCGGCTTCCAGCGCCGCCGCATAATGGTCGATCGTGCGGGCGAGGCCGTTGGTCGTGACTTTCATGCGGCCGAACTTGCCGCTGCGCTTGGCGATCTGCACCACCTCGACGAACTGCGGATGCAGCGTGGGTTCGCCGATGCCGTGCAGCGTGACGAACTCGGTGCGGGGCAGTCCGGCGACGATCCGCTCGAAGAGGCCGAGGTCGAGGTGGATGTTGGACCAGGTTCCGTTGGCGATCCCGATGGTGCGGGGGCAGCCGGCACACTTCAGATTGCACTGGGTCGTGACCTCGATGGTCAGCTTCCCGAGTTGCGACGGCGCGCTGAAGACGTTCATCGATGGCCTCGTTCTTCCCACGACCGATCGTATAGGAACCCTACCCCCGAATCCACGACCGGGCGAGAAGCCCCCGGAATTCCACGGTCCGCGGAGCGTCCGGCGAGCGCACTTTCCGCACCCCGGCCTGCGCCAACGGGTCTATGGTCGGGTCGGCGGAACGGCCGACGGCGAACACGACATGGACATCGAAGCCCTTCTCGCACATGCGAACCGGCATGTCGCCCACGTGCCCGCAGAGGGGCGGCGGCAGGCCCAGGCCCTTCTGACGGCCGCCTTCGACGCGGCGGGCACGGATGCGGGCGCCGCCCCGGATCTCAACGTCTTCGTCTTCCACAATCCGGTTCCCGAGGACAGCCGGCAGGTCGTCTACCGGGACGTGACGATGGACCACGGCGCGTTCGACTTCGCCGCGATCCTGGAGACCTTCGTGGCCCGCGCGGCGGCGGCGTCCCCCCGGACGCGCGTTCTGCTGGTCACCGGCACGGACGCGGTCCTGCCGGACATCGACGTCCCCGGGACGGTGGTGGTCCGGCTGCCGCTCGACCCGCGGTGGCCCATGTACGAACGGGTCCGGGCGATGCACGCCTATGTGGGCTCCCGGCTGTTCGACGCGCCGACCGCCTTCCTGGACAGCGACGCCTTCCCCGCCGGCCCGCTGCTGCGGGCCTTCGGCCGGCCGTTCGACATCGGGACGACGTTCCGCCGGATCCCGGGCCTGATGCCGCTGAACGAGGGCGTGCTCTTCGCGTCCGCCCGCGATCCCGCGGCGGTCCGGTCGTTCTTCGACGCCTATCTGGCGACCTACGACGCGCTGGCCGAGGATCCCGTCGTCGTCGGCTATTACGGCGACGTCCGGCGCTGGCGTGGCGGCCAGCTCTCGCTGAACGCGGTCGCGGCGGCGGGGGACGTGGTCGACGAGTTCGACCTGCGGACGGTCGCCGGGGCGACGGTCGCCTACCTGCCGTGCGACACCTACAACTACTGGGTCACCCGGGACGATCAGCTGACCGCGGCCAACGGACGGGGACGGCTGATCCTCCATCTGAAGGGCGGGTCGAAGCGGCTGGTGCAGTCGCTGCGCGCCCTCGGGACGCCGGGTCCGCGCCCCGCGCAGGCGCCGCCGGCGCCCCGGGCGGAGGCGTCGGGCCGGCTGACGCCCCACTTCGCCTTCTTCAACAAGAGCTTCCGCGAGCCGCCCTTCGACGCGCCGGGGGTGCGCCAGCAGCTGGAAGGCTCCTTCGTGCAGCTCGGCAGGCTGTTCGGCGCCAACGCCCCCGACGGATCGGCGATCCTCGTCGACGACCTGTTCGTCTGGTTCCGCAATCTCGGGTTCCTCGGCGAACCCGCGTTCGTCGAGGCGTTCGCTCCCTACCGGAACGACCACGTCCTGCGGGCGCGGATCTGGCGCGTGTACGTGCTGTGCTGGGCGGCCCGCAGCTGCCTGTCGCTGGACGGGGACTTCGTGGATCTCGGGTGCTACGACGGCAAGACGGTCGACGTGATGACCCGTTACGCGGATCCGGTCCGCGCCGGGCGCCCGCGGCGCTGGGTGATCTACGACATGTTCGAGAACCCGCCGGCCGAAAGCATGAAGAGCGGCCACGGGCCGGCGCTCTTCGGGCAGGTGCAGGCCCTCTTCGCCGACCGGCCCTACGTGGAGGCCGTCAAGGGCGCCCTGCCCGACAGCTTCGCGCAGGGCCTGCCCGCGAGGATCGCCTTCGCCCAGCTCGACCTGAACGACGCCGACGCGGAGATGGCGACGCTGGAGGCGATGTTCGACCGGCTCGTGCCCGGCGGGATCCTCGTCCTCGACGACTTCGGCTTCCGCCGGTACCGCGAGAGCCACGAGCGGGAGACGGCGTTCTTCGCCGCGCGCGGGATGGGTGTCCTCGAACTGCCGACGGGGCAGGGGCTCGTGATCGGGCGCTGAGGGCGCGGGTGAGTCCGGATTCGGGGAGGCGGACGGGGGCGGCGGGGGATTCCGTCCCGAGGAGTCTTGTCGCGGCCGATCGATCCCGAGGAGTCTTGTCGCCGCGAAACACGGAATCTTGACGCCAGGATTCGGAATCTTGACGCGCGACTCGAATGATTCCGAGGAGTCTTGTCGCGAATCCAAGTAAGGAGTCAAAAAACCAAGAGATTGGGGGTGCGCGACAAGATTCCGTGCTCCACGGGAACTCGGTTTTCGAGCAAGGTGCCGGCCGTCATGAGCCAGGTGCACGACCTCATCCTCCTGCACGGACGGGAGCAGGCGAAGAAGATGGTGGGACCGGACGAGTCCCACCTCGTCGACGCCGCCGCCGCGGTCATGGCCGCCGAGGACGACGCCTTCGGGGTCATGTACAGCGGCTTCGCGCTCACCGCCCTGCCCCACCGCCGTCTCGCCACCGACGACGCGGTGTGGGAGCGCTCAGGCGCGCGCTGTTCCCTCCTGGTGGAGCCGGGTCGCCTTCCCGACGGAATGGGCAAGTTCCGGCTCTACGGCGTCCCCTACGGCAGCCGGGCGCGGCTCATCCTGCTCTATCTCCAGACCCAGGCGATCCTGAACCAGAACCCCGAGGTCTCGCTCGGCCGGTCGATGCGGGAATGGATGCGCCGGATGGGCCTCGAGCCCGGCGGCCAGACCTACAAGGACGTGCGCGAGCAGAGCCGGCGGCTCGCCGCCTGCAACGTCACCTTCTCCTGGGGAAACGACGGCACGCGGGCGGTGGTGGCCTTCGAGAAGTCGCCGATCATCCGCTCGGGCGCCTTCGCAGTGGACGGCATCGCCGCGGACGAGGCCAATCAACTCACCTTGTGGGAAGACCGGGTGAAACTGAGCGAGCTGTTCTTCCGGGAACTGCGCGATCATCCGGTCCCGATCTACGAGCCGGCGATCCGGGCCATGGTGGACAATTCGACCGCCATGGACATCTACATCTGGCTCAGCTACCGGCTCCACGTGCTGGACCGGCCGATCACGGTCCGCTGGACCTCGCTGCTCGACCAGTTCGGGGCCGGCTATTCGCGCCTGCGCGACTTCAAGCGGCGCTTCACCGACAATCTGAAGCTGGC
Organism: Azospirillales bacterium; assembly: GCA_044343785.1. Classification (GTDB taxonomy): domain Bacteria; phylum Pseudomonadota; class Alphaproteobacteria; order Azospirillales; family Azospirillaceae; genus CANGXM01. The sequence continues at coordinate 4,027 of JBIJED010000084.1, forward strand.
GCTGGCCTGCTATCCGGACGCCAAGGTCGACGTGGACGCCGCCGGGCTGCGCCTCCACCCCTCCCCATCGCCGGTCAAGGCCGCGCTGAAGGGCTGAGGGGGTCCCCCCTCCGCGGGCCTTTTCGGCCCCGACCTCGTCCCTCCTCCACGCCGTGCGGGAGAGCACGGCGTCGCGGCCGGACGCCCGTCCTCGGGACCGGCTGCGAAAATCCCTCCCCCGCGACAAGATTCCGTGCCCCCGCTGGCGGGCCCCCGGGAACCGGCGGACCACACCGGAACCCGACCGGCCACCGCCGGAGGCCCACGGAATCTTGTCGCGCCCCGGTCGACCCGTTCCCGGCCCCGCGCGACAAGATTCCGTGCCCCCACCCCCGGCGCGGTGCCTCGTCCGCCGGATCCTTCGTCCGCGATCGAACCCTTGACCTGCGTGCGGCCCCCGTCCACAACCCAGCCGTCGCGCCGCCACCCGAATCCCACGCCGGACGCTCCATGGACCTCGCCAGTTTCAGCCGGGCCGTGTTCCGGCGGGTCCGGCCCGTCGTGGTGCCGGTCGTCCGGATCCTCGTCCGGCAACGCCTCGTGCGCCGGGCGATCCGGCTCGCGATCACGCCTTTCCCGCGGCTGCGGACGCGCCTCCAGCGCCTCGCCTTCACGTTGTCGACCGACCCCGGACCGGGGCAGCGGATCGCGGCGGGGGCGGGACAGGGGGACTCCGAGGCGGCACGGTTCGCGCGCCAGCTCGACCGCGCCTTCGCCGGGCGGCGGGACGGGGCGCGCTGATGCGGCTCGTCGTCGACGTCCAGGGGCTGCAGAGCGACGGGTCGCGCCTGCGCGGCATCGGGCGCTACGGCCGCGGCCTCCTCACGGAGATGATCGCCCGCCGCGGCGCGCACGAGGTCGTGCTGCTGCTGAACGGCCTCTACGTCGACACGATCGAACCCCTCAGGGCCGAGTTCGGGCCCGTCCTGGGCACGGATGCGATCCGGGTCTGGCGGCCGCCGCCCGGGTGCGGCGCGCTGGAGACCGCGGGGTCCGGCCGGCGGCGGGCGGCCGAGATCATGCGCGAGGCGGTGATCGCGGGGCTCGCGCCGGACGCGGTTTTCGTGCTGAGCCTGTTCGAGGGGCTGAACGAGAGCGTGGTGACCGGGATCGGCCGGTTCGACGCCCGCGTTCCCGTCGCCACGATCCTCTACGACCTGATCCCCCACGTGATGCGGGATCCCTACCTGACGAACCCGGTGGTGGAGGCCTGGTACGAGGGCAAGCTCGACGACCTGCGGCGCGCCGACCTGCTCCTCTCGATCTCCGAATGCTCGCGTCAGGACGCGATCCGCCACCTGGGGTTCCCGGGGGAGCGGATCGTGAACATCGCGGGGGCGGCCGCCGACCATTTCCGCCCGCGCACGCTCGATGCGGGGCAGCGGCGCGAACTCGGCGACCGGCTCGGGCTCGACCGGCCCTTCGTCATGTACACGGGCGGCGACGACCACCGGAAGAACCTGGAGGGGCTGATCCGCGCCTTCGGGCGCCTGCCCGGCGACCTGCGCGCGGCCCACCGGCTGGCCGTGGTCTGCTCGCTCGGGGCGGAGCGGCGCCGCGTGCTGGGCGAGGCGATCCGCGCGGCGGGCCTGTCCGAGACGGACGTGCGCCTCCTCGGCCACGTGTCGGAGGACGACATGGCGGCACTCTACGCCGGCTGCGCCCTCTTCGTCTTCCCCTCGCTCTACGAGGGGTTCGGGCTGCCGGCGCTGGAGGCGATGCAGAGCGGCGCGCCCACCGTCGCGTCCGACACCTCCAGCCTGCCGGAGATCGTCGGCACGCCCGAGGCGCTGTTCGACCCGGCCTCCCCCGACGCCATCGCCGCCACCATGGCGCGCGCGCTGGCCGATCCCGACTGGCGGGCACGCCTGGTCGCCCGCCAGGCCGAGCACGCGCGCACCTTCACCTGGGCGCGCAGCGCGGACCTCGCCTGGCGGGCGCTGGAGGCGATCGGGGCCGCCGCGGCCCCGATCCCGGCCCCGGCCGTGAGCGCGCGCCCGGCGCGGCGACCCCGCCTCGCCTACGTCTCGCCGGTGCCGCCCGCGCGCAGCGGGATCGCGCGCTATTCGGCGATGCTGCTGCCCGAACTCGCGCGGCACTACGACGTCGTGCTGGTGACCGAGACGCCCGACCCGGCGCTGCCCTGGGCGGCGGGAAACGCCGTGTCCCGCCCGCCGGACTGGCTCAGGGCGAACGCCGACCGGATGGACCGCGTCCTCTACCAGTTCGGAAACTCGATGTTCCACCACCACATGTTCGATCTCCTGGCGGAGGTTCCGGGCGTGGCGGTGCTGCACGACTTCGGCTTCGGCAGCCTGAAGGCGCACCTCGAATCCCGCGGGATCGAGCCGGGTGCCTGGAGCCGGGCACTCCTGCGCGCCCACGGCTGGAAGGCGCTGCACGACCGTCATCACCTCGAGGAGGTGGACGGGCTGATCGCGAGCCACCCGGTCAACCTCGACGTGATCCAGCAGGCGACCGGCGTCATCGTGCATTCGGCCACCGCCCGCGACATGGCGCGCCGCTGGTACGGCCCGGCGGTCGCCGACCCGATCGCCGTCGTCCCCCATGTCCGGCCCCTGCCGCCGGTCGCCGACCGGGCCGCCGCCCGCCGGGCGCTGGGCTGGGACCCGGACGCCTTCGTCGTGTGCAGCTTCGGCATCGTCGCGGCGGCCAAGCTGCACCACCGGATCCTCGCCGCCTGGGGCGGAAGCCGGCTGCGCGCGCGGCCCGAGGCGCGGCTCGTCTTCGCCGGCGACGGGGACAGCCACTACGGCATCGACCTCGCCCGCGCCATCGCGGCGTCCGGCGACCGCGTCTCGATCACCGGCTGGATCGACGACGCGACCTTCGCGACGATGCTGGTCGCGACCGACGTGGCGGTCCAGCTGCGCAGCGCGTCGCGCGGGGAGACGTCGGGTGCCGTGCTCGACGCCATGGCGGTCGGCTGTCCGGTGATCGTCAACGCCCACGGCACGCTGGCCGAACTGCCGGTGGACGCGGTCGTGCGGCTGCCCGAACATTTCGAGGACGCGGACCTCGCCGCAGCCCTCGACCGGCTGGCGGAGGACGCGGATCTGCGCGGCCGGCGCGGTCGGCGCGGGCGCGAGGCCGTCGCCGCGCACCACGCGCCCCGGGTGGTGGCCGACCTCTACCGCGACGCGATCGAGGCGATCCACGCGCGCGGGCGCTTTTCCCCGTCGGCCGTCGTCGCCGCCATCGCCGACATCCCCGGCTACGCGCCCGACGCCGGGGAGCGGGCGGCGCTGGCCGAGGCGCTGGCCGTGAACCACCCCCCGCCCTGGCCCGTGCGCCGGCTCTGGCTCGACGCGAGCGGGCTGGAGGCGGCGACGGAGGGGGACTGGCTGCGCGACCGGCTCCTCCATCCGCCGGACGGCTGGCGGATCGAGCCGATCGAGGCGGCCCCCGACGGGTCGGGCTACAGGCGGGCCGACGCCCTCGCCGCGACGGTGCTGGATCTGCCCTGGGTCCCGCCGGCGGCTGTCGAGCCCGTGCCGGGCGACGTCGTCCTCCTGGCGGGCGATCCCGCCGCCCCGGCCGCCCGGGCGCTCCGGCGGACCGGCGTGCGGGTGCTGTCCCGGCCCGGGGGCGCGGCGACCGCGCTGGAGGCGGCGGTCGTCGGGGCGCTCGCGTGAGGGCGGGTCAGCCCTTCGCCCGGAGGGCCGCCAGCTCGTCCTTCGACTTCCGCAGGGTCTCGGTCAGGGTGGCCCGGGTCGCGGCGTCCAGCCCCGCGTCGTTCAGGCGGCTCTCCAGCCCGAAGATGATGGCGTTCAGGGCGGCGATCCTGCGCGCGTCTTCGTCCATGGTGACCTCCCCGGCTGCTTTCCCGCTTCCGTGGGGCGGGCGCCGGACCCTGTCGTCGGAGGCGGCGGGGGTTCAAGCCATGACCTGCGTGCCCGAACCTTGCAGGATCCGACCATCGGGCCCGGAAGCACCGCCGGTCCGGGCGGCGTCCCGGCCTCCCGCGCGGGAGAGGGTTCCTTGAAGATCCTGGTCACCGGAGCACGAGGGTTCGTCGGCGGGCGCATCCTGGCGCTGGCCGACGAGGGCCGCTGGCCGGCCGGGATCGTGCCGGTCGCGGCCGCCCCCGACCTCGACGTCACCGACCCCGCCTCGGTGCGTCGCGCGCTCGACGCGGCGCCGGATGCCGACGCGGTCCTGCATCTCGCCGGCCTCAGCAGCGTGTCCGCCTCCTGGCGGTCGCCCGAGGCCGCGTTCCGCGCCAACACGGTCGGGACCGCCGTCCTCTGCCACGCGCTGGCCGGGCGGGGCTTCGCCGGCCGCCTCGTCGCGGTCGGCAGTTCGGACTGCTACGGCATCGTGCCGCCGGAGCGGCTGCCCGTGCCCGAGACGGCCCCCCTCGCCCCCAACAACCCCTACGCGGCCAGCAAGCAGGCGGCGGAAGCGGCGGCACTCCAGTGGCACCGCAGCCACGGGCTCAAGGTCGTTCTCGTCCGCGCCTTCAACCACACCGGCCCCGGCCAGCCGGCCGACTTCGCCCTGCCCTCCTTCGCCCAGCAGATCGCCCGCGTCACGCTGGGCCGCCAGGACCGGATCCTGACCGGCGACCTCGACGTCACCCGCGACTTCCTGTGGGTCGACGACGTGATCACGAGCTACCTCGATCTCCTCGCCCTGGGCGAGCCGGGCGCGGTCTACAACGTCTGCTCCGGCCACGAGCAGAACCTCGGGCGGATCGTCGAGCGGATGACCCGCATCGCCGGCTGCCCCGGCGTGGTCGCCCGCGATCCCGCCCGCATCCGC
>JBIJED010000085.1:0-8821 GCA_044343785.1 Azospirillales bacterium
CGGTCGTCTACGTCTACGACAACAATTCCACCGACGGCACGGCCGACGTCGCGCGCGAGGCGGGCGCCGTCGTCCGCCGTGAACCGCGCCAGGGCAAGGGCAACGTCGTCCGGCGGATGTTCGCGGACGTGGACGCCGACGTCTATCTGATGGTCGACGGCGACGCGACCTACGACGCCGCCGCCGCCCCCGATCTCGTGGCGGCGCTGCTGGCCGGCCCGTTCGACATGGTCAACGGGGCCCGGGTGGCGCGCTCGACCGACGCCTACCGGCCGGGGCACCGCCTCGGCAACAAGGTGCTGACCGGCCTCGTCCGGCACATCTTCGGCACCGCGACGACCGACATGCTGTCGGGCTACAAATGCCTGTCGCGCCGCTACGTGAAGTCGTTCCCCGCCGCCTCCCACGGGTTCGAGATCGAGACGGAGCTGACCGTCCATGCGCTCGAACTGCGGATGGGGGTGGGCGAGGTGCCGACGGTCTACGGCGAGCGGCCGGAGGGCTCGTCGAGCAAGCTGCGCACGGTGCGCGACGCGATCCGCATCCTCCGCCTCATCGGCCTCCTGGTGAAGGAGGAGCGACCGCTGCCCTTCTTCGGCGGCGTCGCGTCGCTGCTCGCCGTCGTCGCGGTCGTGCTCGGCGGGCCGGTGGTGGTGGAGTTCCTCGAGACGGGGCTCGTCCTGCGACTGCCGACGGCGGTGCTGGCGACGGGGCTGATGCTGTCGGGCCTGCTCAGCCTCGCCTGCGGCGTCATCCTCGACAGCGTGGCGCGCGGCCGGCGGGAGATGAAGCGCCTCCATTTCCTGTCCATCGGCATCGGATGACGGCGAAGGCCCCGCGGTTCGCCGGCGTCGGCGCGATCGGCTTCGTGGTCGACGCCGGGCTGTTCTTCGCCTTGACGCTCGCCCTCGGGGCGCCGGCGGTCGCGGCGAAGGCGGGGGCGACGTCGGTCGCCGTCGTCGTCACCTGGGCGCTGAACCGGACCCTCACGTTCCGCACCGCCGGGCAGGGCGGACGGGGGGCGGAGTTCCTGCGCTATGGTGCGGCCAGCCTCGTCGGCGCGCTGTCCAACCTCGCCGCCTTCGCCCTCGTCGCCCCGTTCGACGCCGCACTCCTCCATGCCCCCGCCTATGTCGTCGGGGCGGCCGTCGGCCTCGTGGTGAACTTCACCCTGAGCGACCGCTTCGTGTTCCGCCGGGAGGCCGCCGATGGCCGGTGAGGGCGGTTCCGTCGACGCCGTCTACTACCGCGACGGCGCGTCCAGCCGGCTCGCGATGCGGGTGCTGGTGGCGGCGCGCCGGGCGATGCTCGACCTGTTCGTGCGCGAGATGCGGCCGACGCGCGGGACGCGGATCCTCGACATCGGCGTGTCGGACGAGGAGAACGAGGGCGCCAACTTCCTGGAGAAGGGCTATCCGCATCCCGAGAACATCACCTGCGCCGGCATCGGCACGGGCGAGGCGGTGCGGGCGGCCTATCCGGCGGTGGGCTTCGTGCGGATCGTCCCCGGTGCCCCGCTGCCTTTTCCCGACGGCGCGTTCGACGTCGCCTGCTCCAACGCCGTGCTGGAACATGTGGGCGGCCCGGCCCAGCGGCGGGCCTTCGTGCTGGAGCACCTCCGCGTCGCCCGCGCGGTTTTCCTGACGGTGCCCAACCGCTGGTTCCCGGTCGAGCACCACACCGGCCTGCCGCTTCTGCACTGGTCGCCGGCGCTGTTCCGGCGGGCACTCGCGGGCACGCGGTTCGACCACTGGACCCGGGTCGACGCGCTCGACTTCCTCGACGGCGCGCGGCTGCGGGCCGAATGGCCGTCCGACGTGCCGGTGCGGATCGTGGGCACGGGCGTCCCGCTGGGGCCCTTCAGTTCCAACCTCGCCCTGATCGCCCGCCGGCCGGGCTGATCACCGCGGCTCGCGCAGCCGGTCCCAGAGGCTCCACGCCGCATAGATCGGCAGGACCGGAAGCAGCAGCGCCGCGCTGTCGACGTAGCGCAGGGCCGGGAACGTCATCAGCACGCTCAAGAGGCCGGCGGCGGCGAACCAGCCGCCGGCCAGCGCGATCAGAACCGGCACGTCCGCCCCCCGCTCGTCCGCCGGGCGCGGCGGAGGGCGGCGCAGCAGAACCAGCGGCCAGAGAAGGACGCAGGCGGCCGCGGCGAGGAGGAACGGCACATTCGCCGTCAGGCCGCGCCCGACCAGTCGCGTGGTGGCGCCCGCGACCCACGTGATCCAGCGGTCGGGTGCCGCGGCGATCACGGCGGTGGCGAAGCGGCCCACCCGCGCGTCGAACGCCGGCCAGGGCTCGTCCGCGGCCCGCTCCCGCAGGACGATGCCCCAGGCGACCTCGTCGTAGGTGCGGGCGAGGACGTCGAAATAGCCCAGCGCCGCGGAGTGGAAGGACCGGTCGCCGCTGGAGTTGCGCGGAACGCCGATCAGCTTCCCTTCCGCCTCGCCCGCCGTGCGCGCCGCCAGCACCCGTTCGGCCAGCGGGCGGACGTCGTCGGGCAGGCGCTCGACGATCGCGGGCGTGAGCATCAGGCCCGCCATGCCGGACATGGCGAACCCGCCGAAGGGCGCCACGGCGACGCCGCCGACCGTGGCGGCGCGAAGGCCCACCCATCCGGCCACCGGAGCGGTCGCGGCCAGCAGCACCGCCGTCGCGAGCCCGATCCGCATCCCCTCGCGCCGGATCGCGACCAGAAGCACGAACAGCACCAGGAGCACGCCCACGAAGGGCAGGAAGCTGGGCCGCGCGAGCGTGCCCCAGCCGGCGCCGAGGAGGACGAGCGGCAGCCAGAGGACCGGCCGCCCGCCGCCCGCAAGCCGCGCCACCGCCCCGACCGCGACCAGAAGCGCCGCCAGCGCCGGCACCTCGGGGTGGATCCAGTCGACCATCAGGTGGAACGCGTTGGCGAACAGGAGCGCGAAGCCGACCGAGAGGGCCGCCTTGCGCGAGACGCCGTACCGCCGCAGCGAGCCGACGAGGAACCAGACGGCCCCGGTCCAGGCCGCGGCCTGCAGGGCGGGGACCAGGGCGAAGGCCGGCTCGCCGCCGGCGAAGGGGGTGACGGTCCAGCCGTAGAAGGGCGTCCGCATCCCCTCCAGCACCGCAGGCCAGGCCGCGAGCGCCACGTAGCCCTCGGTGTCGGGGGTGATGTCGGGCGCGAACCGCCCGAACAGCACGACGAGGGCGAGGGAGAGGAGGGTGGCGCCCGCCAGCGGCAAGGCTTCGCCCGATCGCATGAGGACCCGGAGGCGTTCCTGAAGGATCCCAACCGTTTCGGCCTCCCGCCGGCCGCTGTCAAGCGGCGGGTCGCGCCCGCCACGGCGCCGGAGCCCGGTCCCTCGCCTCGTTCCGCGAACGACCTGCAGGGACCATGGTCGACGACCGGACGCCGCGGCGCGACCCCTCCCGGACCTCGACGGCCCGCGCGTCAGTGACCCGAGCGGTGCAGGATCTCCTCGCGCAGGCCGGTGTCGTAGGCCTGCCCCTCCGCCGTCAGCACCGCCGCCCGGGGGAACATCGACCGGATCAGGCCCTTGCGCTCCAGCACCGCCCAGGGCGCCGGATTGGAGAAGCCGGTCGCGTCGCGCGCCAGCACCACGTGGGCGCCGAGGTGGAAATGGTCGCCGTGCGGGTGCGGGAAGCCGGAGACCATGACGCCGTCCTCGACGGTCTCGGCATGGTCGGGCAGGTGCGCGAGCGCCTGGAGGAGGGTGAGGGTCTTCAGCTGCAGGGCGTTCAGCCCGAGCGGGTTCTTCCTGGCCGACATGGTGGGTCCTGTCTCGCGTGCCCTTGCGTGCGACCGGCTCAGTGCCCCTCCCGGCCTCGGCCTGTCAAGCCGGAACCGTTGCCGGCGCCTTCGCCAGCGCCTCGACGACCGCGTCGGCGATGGCCAGCGAGGCGGTGAGGCCGGGCGACTCGATGCCGTAGAGGTTCACGAGGCCGCGGACGCCGTGGACCCTCTCGTCCTGGATCACGAAGTCGCTGTCCGGCGCGCCCGCCGGGACCAGCTTGGGCCGGATGCCGGCATAGCCGGGAAGCAGCGCCCCGTCCTTCAGCCCCGGCCAATAGCGCCGGACGGCGCCGTAGATGCGGTCGATCCATTCGACGTCCGGGCCGAACCGCGCCTGCCCGCCGAGGTCGATCGTGATGTGGACGCCGAGGCCGCCCGGCTCGGGGATCGGATAGATCAGGCGGGAGAAGGGGGAGCGCCCCGCGAGGCTGAAGTAGTTGCCCTTGGCGTAATGCGTCGGCGGCACCATCGCGGGCGGCAGGCCGCGGATCGCGCGCGCCACGTCCTGGGCGTGGAGGCCGGCGGCGTTCACGAACGCCCGGCACCTGAGGCGCATCGGCTCCGCCCCGCCGATGTCGAGCACGACGCCACGGTCCGTGACCTCGCCGGCCTCGACATGGGCGTGGAAGACCACGGTGGCGCCGTGCGCCTCGGCGTCGCCCTGGAAGGCGAGCATGAGGGCGTGGCTGTCGACGATGCCGCTGGAGGGCGAGTGGAGCGCGCCGACGCAGGAGAGCTGCGGTTCCATCGCCATCGCCGCGTCCGCCGTGATCCGCACGAGGTTGGTCACCCCGTTGGCCTCGGCCTTGGCCTTCAGCGCGTCCAGCTTCCCGATCTGCGTCGGATCGGTCGCGACGATCAGCTTGCCGCACCGCCGGTGGGGCACGCCCCGCGCCTCGGCATAGGCGTAGAGCGCGTCGCGCCCGGCGACGCAGAGGCGGGCCTTCAGGCTCCCGGTGGGATAGTAGATGCCTGCGTGCACCACCTCGCTGTTGCGCGAGCTGGTGCCGGTGCCGATCATGTCCGCCGCCTCGAGGACCAGCACCTCGCGTCCGCTCGCCGCGAGCGCCCGCGCGACCGCGAGCCCCACGACCCCCGCGCCCACGACGACGCAACCGACCTCGTCCATCGCCCGCCCCGTCCCTTCGATCCGGCCAGCGCGGAAGCTGGCAGGAGCACCCGGTGGGCGCAAGGGTGCGGCCTCGTCGCGGATCGATCGAAGGGGCTACCCCCGTCGACGGAGCCCCGGTCCGCGTGTGGAGCGCCGGGCCAGTTCGCGCGTTTGCTCATCCGCGGGTTCCCGTCGCGGAGCCGCGCCCTTGTTGCCCATCCCAGGAGACACCCCCCAGGGCACGCTTGGCTCCCTTCGCCGCCGCCGCCGTCGCGCTGACGCTCTCCGCCGGGCCGCTGGCCGCGGCCGACCTCGCCTCCACGCTCGGCTCGGACAGCCGCTTCACGATCCTCGCGCAGGCGTTGCGCGCGGCGCAGATGGACGAGACGTTCAGGAACGCGGGCGGGCCCGTCACCTTGTTCGCGCCCACCGACGCCGCCTTCCGCAAGCTTCCGGCCGGTACGGTCGACACGCTGCTCCAGCCCCAGAACCGCGAGCGGCTCCGCACCCTCCTGCGCCAGCACGTCTCGTTCCAGAGCTGGCCACGGTCGGCGTTGAGCATCGAAGGACCGGTGCCGACGGGGAACCTGATGCGGATCCCCGTGCGCGGCCTGCAGAACCCGATCATGGTCGGGCCGGCGCGCGTCGAGGGGGGCGAGATCCGCGCCGACGACGCGATCATCCACGCCATCGACACCGTGCTGGTGCCGCCGGAGCGCACCGCGGCGCGCTGACGGCGCCCTTGCCGGCCCGTCAGCGCCGCTCGATCACGTAGGCGCCGACGAGCCGGCCCGTGCCGGGAGGCTGCGGCTCGCCGTAGCAGTCGATCTGCGCCAGCGTGGCGTAGCACCAGACCGGCACCGGCGAGAGGGGCGGGACGACGGCGACCGTCTCCGTCCGTCCGCCGCAGCCGGCCGGGCCGGCGAGAAGGACCAGACCCGCCAACAGGGCCGTCCGGCCGCGACCCCGCGCGCACGCTCCCATCCCGTCCTCCCCGCCGCTCGTCCTGCCGCTCGTCCTGCCGCTTGCCCCGCCGGGAAATCGACACCAACTGCGGTCGTGGGTCCGGGCGGGCGTTTCGGGAGAACGGTAGGACGGGATGGGACAGGGGACGCAGGATGCAGGGGTGGTGGCCCTTTCCGACCGCGGCATCGTCGCGATCGGCGGGGAGGACCGTACCTCCTTCCTCCAGGGGCTCGTCTCGAACGACGTGTCGCTCGCGACGGCCGGCCACGTGGTGTTTGCGGCGCTGCTGACGCCACAGGGCAGGTTCCTGCACGCCTTCCACGTGGTGGCGCTGGGCGACCGGCTGCTGCTCGACTGCGAGGGCGGGCGCCGCGACGACCTCATCCGCCGCCTGCGCCCCTATCGCCTGCGCTCGAAGGTGACGCTGGACGACGCGACCGGCGCGTGGCGCGTCGCCGCCCTGCCGGGACCGTCGGTCCTGTCGGCGGTCGGCCTCGCCGGGGCCGCGGCCGGCGACGCGGTCGACCATGGGGGGGGCCGCGCCTACGTCGACCCGCGGCTCGCGGCGCTCGGCGCACGGCTGCTGCTGCCGGCGGAAACGGCCGAGGCGACGCTCGCCGCCCTCGGCCTGCCACGCCTCGGTGCCGACGTGTATCGCGACCTGCGCCTTCGGCTGGGCGTGCCGGAGGACGCGGCCGACCTCGCGCTCGAGAAGGCGATCCTGCTGGAGAACGGGTTCGACGAGATGAACGCCGTCTCCTGGACCAAGGGCTGCTGGATGGGCCAGGAACTCACCGCCCGCACCCGCTACCGCGGCCTCGTGAAGAAGCGGCTGCTGCCGGTGCGGATCGAGGGCGCGGCGCCGCCGCCGGGGACGCCGCTGACCCTGGGGCCGGACGGACCGGACGCGGGCGAGATGCGGTCGAGCCTCGGCGACCGCGGCCTGGCGCTCGTCCGGCTGGAGGCGCTGGCCGCGATCGGGTCCGGCGCGGCCGTGATCCGGGCCGGCGAGGCGGTCATTCACCCGACCGTGCCCGACTGGGTGCGGCTTCCCGGCACGGCGGGCTGAGGTCGGCGGGCACCCGCCGCCGCGTCGACATGCCGGCCGGGAGCCTCGCCGGACCGGCGCCCCTCCGGTGAGGGCGCCCGCGCATCGCCAGTGGCGGGCGGCCCGGCCGCCGCCTATGGTGGCGCCCTGATGAGGCTCTGGATCTATCTCTTCCGCCAGCTGGCGACGAGCTGCCTGCTCGTCACCGCCGTCCTGTGCGGGGCCATCTGGCTCGTGCTCTCGCTGCGCGTGATCGAGTTCGCGCTGACGGCCGGCGCGTCGTTCGGCCTGTTCGCGCAGGTCATGGCCTCGATGCTGCCGACGTTCCTGCCGATGATCCTGCCGCTCGGCGTGCTGGTCGGCCTCCTGTTCACCTACAACCGGCTGATCCAGGAGAGCGAGCTGATCGTCATGCGGGCGGCGGGCATCGGGCCGGTCTCGCTGGCGGGGCCGGCCCTGGCCGTCGTGGCGGTCTTCACCGCCGTCGGCCTGTTCCTGACGCTCGTGATCTCCCCCATCGCGAACCGCGAGGTCGTGCGCCTCCAGCAGATCATGCGGGCCGGGCTGTCGAACATCGTCCTGCGCGAGGGGCAGTTCACCGAAATCGGCTCCGGCCTCACGGTCTACGTCCGCGACCGCGCCGGCACGAACGAGCTGGCGGGCCTCGTGGTTCACGACCTCCGCACACCGGAGCGGCCGTCGACCCTGGTGGCGGCGCGCGGCAGCGTGCTCGCGTCGGGCGACGTGCTGCGGCTTCTCGTGCGCGACGGCACGCGGCAGGAGCTGGACCGGGCGACGGGCCGGGTCTCCGAACTCACCTTCGAGCGGTACGCGATCGAGTTCGAGCTGCCGCGCCCGTCCGTGGGCGACCGGGTGCCGGACGCGCGGGAGCGCGCGACCTGGAGCCTCCTGACCTCCACGTCCGACGACCTCGCCAGCGAACGGTCGCGCAACCGCCTCGTCGTCGAGTTCAACCAGCGGCTCGCGATGCCGCTGCTGATCCCGGCGATGGCGCTCGTGGCCCTGATCCTGCTGCTGAACGAGGAGCACAACCGGCGCGGACGCACCCGCCGCCTCGTGGCGGCGACGGCGATCGCGGTGGGGCTGCAGGTGACGCTTCTGGCGATCCTGAACCTCAGCGTGCGCGACGCGCGGCTCGTCCCGCTGATCTATCTTCCGGTGCTGGCGCCGGTCGCGGTCGCCGTCGTCGGGAGCGTCCTGTCCGGACGGACGCGGGCGGCGCGCGCGGCTTCCTGAGGGTCAGCGCCCGGGTTCGGCCCGCGCGCTCGCCGCGAACAGGAAGGCCGCGAACGCGAACATCCCCAGCATCGCCTCGCTCCAGACCTCGAACCCCGACATCACGGTGACCAGCGCCGCGACCCAGGCCGCCGCGGCGAAGGGCACGGCACCGCTCGCGAGGCGGCGCGACAGGAGGAGGAGGCGGAGCGCCAGCGCGAACGCGATCGCCGCACCGACGAATCCCAGGTCGAGCCAGAGTTGCAGCAGCACGTTGTGCAGGTGGGTATAGGCCGCCATGACCGGCGGCAGGGGCGCCACGTCGCGCATCATGCGCAGCCCGTGCCCGGTCCAGGGCGCGCCGCCGATGACGGTCGTCGCCTCGCGCCAGATGTCCAGCCGCTCGATCCACGAGGCCGGGATCTCGCGCGTCAGCGGCATCGCCCACTCGATCCCGTGGAACACGACCGGCGCGGCGAGGAGGAGGAGCCCGCTCCCGGCGGCGACGGCGGCCACCGTGACCCGCGGCAGGACCAGGGCCGCGAGCGCCACGACGGACCCCGTGGCGAACGCGAGGCGGGCGGTGGCCGATTCGCTGGCCCCCGCCATGAAGCCGACCGCCACGAGGAGCGGCAGCGCGAGGCGCGGGCCGGCCGCCGCGGCG
>JBIJED010000098.1:0-8300 GCA_044343785.1 Azospirillales bacterium
CCGTCGCCAGCCCAGCCCGTCGGCCGGCGTCAATCTCGGTGCGCTTGATCCACTCGCTCCGCGTCCGAGCCGTGCAGCCAATCTTGGCCGCCACCGACATGATCGCCGCCCAGCGCGACGTGTGCTCGTGTTCGTGATCGAGGACCAGACGCACCGCGCGGCTGCGGACCTCAGGCGAGAACTTGTTGCTGGTCCTGCCCATGATGGCTCCACCTCCTCAGGAGTCGGAGCCTCCGGAAAACCCGGGGCGGTTCAGTCGCAGGCGAGACCTGCGCCGCCCTGGCGATGTCTTTGAGGGTCGCGGCCATCAGATGCTCGCGTTCGGCGGCGGGACGCAGGGCGCCCCGCCGATCGAGGTCGCGACGGGATCGGGCCGCCTCATTGCGTGACGTACGCCCGCATCCCGTCGATCATCAGACAGGCGACCGTTCCCCCGGCGTCGGGCACACCGATGGAGCCCTCCTGAAAGGCGGCCGCCTTGCCGCGTTGCGCCTTCAGGGCCTTCGTGGCTTCGAGCGCCTCGGCCGCCGCCGCGCTGGCAGCGGTCAGAGCGGCCGGGAGCGACGCTCCCGCAGCGGCGGAGCCTTCGAGCGACACGGCGATGGGATCGAGAACGTCGAGCACCGTCTTGTCGCCGAGCTGTGCCCGGCCGCGCTCGGCGACGCCATCGCGGAACGCGCGCCAGAACCGGGCGAAGTCGGCCGTTCCCAGGCTCTCGTGTCCGGAAAGCGCCTTTCCCCCGCGCATCAGTCCGGTCGCGGTCAGCGTCCCCATGGTCGAGGGTGCGGCCTTCGCGAACGCGAGCCCGGCGCGGTTCAGAGCACCGCCGAGATCGTCGGAGACGTTCGCCGCCACCGCTTCGTGAGCAGCGGTGAAACCCTTGTTCATGGTGATGCCGAGGTCGCTGTCGCCGAGCTTGCCGTCGAGCGTGATGAGGGCCTCGCGTTCGGCGGTGAACACGTGGCGCAGGTGGGCGAAGAGCGCCACCAGGTCCTCTCTGCCGATCCGATCCATCGACGCTCAGCTCCCGTTCTGCACGAAGAACGGCGTATCGGCCGGCGCCGCGACGAGGCGGGCAAGCTCGTCGTCGAGCCGGATGACCGAGATGGAGAAGCCCGCCATCTCCATGGCGGTGGCGAACTCGCCGACATAGCTCTTCTGGACGGAAACGCCGAGGTCCGACAGGGTCTGCGCCACGCGGCGATAGAGAATGTAGAGTTCCTCCTGGGGCGTGCCGCCGAGGCCGTTCATGAGAACGGCCGCGCGGTCGCCACGGGACATGTTCAATTCCCGCAGGATCGGCGCCAGCATCTCGTCGACGACGGCGTCGGCCGGGCGGAGCGGTCCGCGGCGGATGCCGGGCTCGCCGTGAATTCCCATGCCGATCTCCATGTCGTTCTCGCCGATTGAGAACGTCGCCCGCCCGACCTCCGGGACGATGCAGCTCGACAGCGCCACGCCCATCGTTCGGGTGTTGTCGCACGCCTTCTTGGCGACGCGATGGACATCGTCGAGCGACATCCCCTCGGCGGCGGCCGCACCGGCTGCCTTGTAGACGAAGAGGGTGCCCGCGACCCCGCGCCGCTTGTGTTCCTCGCCGGCCGGGGAGGAGGCGACGTCGTCGTTGCCGACGAGCGTGAGCACGCGGATCCCCTCGGCTTCCGCCATCTCGGCGGCCATGTCGAAGGTGAGGATGTCTCCGGTGTAGTTTCCGTAGAGGTAGAGCACGCCGGCGCCCTGGTCGACCGCGCGCGTCACCTCGAACGCCTGATCGACGCTGGGCGACTGGAACACCCCGCCCACGGCAGCGCCGTCGAGGAAACCGCTGCCCACATAGCCAAGGAAGAGAGGCAGGTGTCCCGAGCCGCCGCCTGTCACGAGACCGACCTTGCCGGGCACCGGCCGGGCCGTGACGAGACAGCGCCGATCGCCGGCGACATGGCGCAGCCGGTCGGCGTGGGCGGCGTAGATGCCGTCGAGCATTTCGTCGACGAAATCCTCCGGCCGGTTCAGAAACTTCTTCACGATCTGTCCTTCCGTCGCTGGTGATGGTGGCTCAGGCCCGACGCCGGATCACCATTGCGGCACCGGCAATGAGAATGAAGCTTCCGACGACCACGCGCTGCCACGTGCTCGGGACGCCCGCCATGATGAGCGCGTTGTTGATGACGACGACGAGCAGCACGCCGAGGATCACGCCCCAGACGCTACCCGTGCCTCCGGTGATCCGCGCGCCGCCAAGCACCACCGCCGCGATCACGTCTATCTCCGATCCGACGAGATCGAAAGGGTTGGACTGGCGGTTGCTGCAGGCGTGGACGATGCCCGCCAATCCGGCAAGCGCCCCGGCGTAGCCGAAGACGAAGAGATGCACGGTGCGCAGGCTGTAGCCCAGCCGTTCGGCCACGAGGGGATTGCCCCCGACCGCAAAGACGGCGCGCCCGAGCAGCGTACGATGCAAGATCCACCACGTCAGCACCGCGACGGCCGGCAGGATGAGGACGAAGATCGGCAGGATCACCCTCGCGCCCTGGCTCGACGTCGTGGAGAGGAGCGCGACCTTGCCGAAATCGTCCATCTGCGGCGGCAGCGTCGTGATCCAGATCGTTCCGATGAAAGTGAGGAGAAAGCCGCGCCACGCATATTGCGTGCCGATCGTGACGATGAGCGAAGGGACGCGGAGATGGTGGACGAGAACGCCGTTGACGAGCCCGAGTGCGAGGCCGGTCGCGATCGAGAGGGTGAAGACGACGGGCAGCGGCAGGTCCGGCGCGAGTTCCACCACGAGTTTGGTCACGGCATACATGCAGAGCGCCGCGATCGCCGTGAACGAGACGTCGATGCCTCCGGCCGCCAACACGACGAACACGCCGAGCGCGAAGAGCCCGACGACGACGCTCGCGCGGGCGATGTCGAAGAGCGTGGCGAGGCGCAGGAAATCGGGGTTGGCCGCCGCGACGAAGGCGCAGAGCGCGACCAGAAGCAGAAGGGTGAAGATCTCCGGCCGCCTTGCGAAGAGCCGCGTGAGGGTTGCCGATCCGCCGGGGGGCGCGGCATTTTGCGTGAAGGCGGTCATGCGGCTCGCTCCGCTGTGGACGGCGTTTCGTCGGTGGCGATCATCACATCGACGATGGCGCTCTCCTCCAGGCCCTCGGGATCCATTTCGGCGACGATGCTCCCCCCGCGCAGGACGAGAATGCGATCACAGTTCTGCAGGAGTTCGGGAAGGTCATCGCTGACGATGACGACCGCCATGCCCTCCTTAGCGAGCGCCTGCACGACACGGTAGATGCTGTCTTTGGAGCCGACGTCGACCCCGACCGTCGGCCCGTGCAGAACGAGGATTCGCGGTCGGTTGCTGAGTGCCCGTCCGATGACCACACGCTGCTGGTTGCCTCCGGACAGAACGGTCACCGGGCGGTCGAGGTCGGGCGTCGCGATCTTCATGTCGCGCACCAGGTCCGTGCCGAGCGCCGCGGCCTTGTTCCGATCGACGAGGCCGAGGGCGCCCCTGATCCGGTCGAGCACGAGGGCGATGAGGTTGGTGCCGATCGGCTTGTCGAGGAACAGGCCCTCGGTGAGCCGATCCTCCGGCACGTAGGCGATGCCGCAGGCCTGCGCGTCGCGGGGGGTCGCGATCCGCACCGCCCTGCCGCCGACCTCGATCGTTCCACCCGTGCCACGCTGCACGCCGGCCAGCAGCCGCGCGAGTTCGTTGCGCCCGGAATCGAGGAGACCCGTCACGCCGAGGATTTCGCCGGCGGCCAGCGTGAGGGACGCATCGCGCAGGCGCTCCCCGCAGCCAAGGTCCTGCGCGCGCAGGACCGTCGCGCCGGACGGGCGCTGGCTGCGGTAGCGCGTGCCGTCCACGACGCGCCCGGTCATCAGGCGGGAGAGATCGGCTTTGGAGAAGGCGCTCATCGGCCCCTGCGCCACGCAGGCGCCGTCGCGGAACACGATGGCCTCGCCGCCGATCTGATAGCATTCGTCGAGCTTGTGGGTGACGAACAAAACCGCGACGCCGTCCCGCTGCAGGTCGCGCACCACGGCGACCAGGTTATCGACCTCCCGGCGCGTGAGCGATGTCGTCGGTTCGTCCATGATGACGAGCCGCGCTTTCACCGCCACCGCCCGCGCGATGGCAACCAGTTGGCGGATGGCCAGCGGCAACTCGGCGACGGGGGTCGCGAGGAAGTCGGCGTCGGTGGGCAGGTTCACGGCGCGGAGCGCCCGCCGTGCGGTCTCTTTCAGGAGAAGCAGGTCCAGCCTGGTCGCAAGACGGCCGCCCGCGCGCACCAATTGCTCCGTCAGCGCGACATTCTCCGCGACCGAGAGATTGGGCATGAGCGAGAGGTCCTGATAGACGGTCTCGATGCCCGCCTCGAGAGCCTCCATGGCACTGAGCGCGCGGTACGCGCGGCCCTCGAGTTCGATGACGCCCTCGTCCGGGGCGTGGACGCCGGAGAGGATCTTGATGAGGGTACTCTTGCCGCAACCGTTCTCACCGAGGAGATGATAGATCTGCCCGGGGCGGATGGTGACGCTGACACCCCGCAGGGCATGCACCCCGCCGAAGCGCTTGTGCACGTCCCTGACGGAGAGGAACGCGCCGATATCCTGCCCGTTCGCCGCGGCTGCGGGCGTGCTGGCGAGTTCCATGTGCAAGCCCCTGCAAGAATCCCGTCCGTCCGATTGCGGTGACGGGCGGGCCTGCACAAGCGCGCAGGCCCGCCCGTCGCGCGGCTCAGAACGCGTATTCCTTGTAGGTGGTCTTGTCGGCGATGACCATGGCGTTGCCGATCACGAGGACGCCCTGTCCGGGCCCCTGCTTCACCGTGACCTTCTCGTAGCCCTTCACGCCGAGGTTCATGCCGTCGGTCAGAGGCTTCTTCTCGAGAAGCATCTTCGCGACGCTGTTCATGGCCATGCCCGCGTCGCGCGGATCCCAGAAGCCGATGGCGTCGATGGCGCCCGATTCGAGATACTGCGCGGACGGGTTGGGAAGTCCGGTGCCGACGACGCAGACCTTGTCCTGCAGGCCCGCCTCCTCGACGGCGCGCCCGATGCCGAGCACGTCGTTACCGGCCGAACCCTGGAAGCCGCGGATGTCGGGGTGCTTGCGCAGGATTTCCTTGGCCTTGTCGTAGGCCCTGTTGGCGTCGTCGAACGACTCGTTCTTCTCATCGACGAGTGTCATTCCGGCGTGCGTCCTGGCGCTTGCCGCAGCGGCATCGACCCACTGGATGTGCGTGCGGCTTCCGAGCGAGCCGACGAAGGACGTCCACTTGCCCTGCCCGCCCATGCACTTGGCCAGACGATCGTTGAGGGCGGCCCCGAAGGCGGCGTTGTCGAAGGCCTCGACGTCGGCCTGCGTGTTGCGCTGGTTGTCGGCCTCGTGCGTCACGACGACGATGCCGCGGTCCATGGCGCGCCGCAGCGCCCCCTCGATCACCGCCGGATCCATCGGGACGACGGCGATGGCGTTGACGCGCCGGGCGATCAGGTCCTCGACGATCTTCAGCTGCTGGGCGGCATCCGCCGTGGCCGGGCCGGTCTGCGAGACCTGGACGTCCGGGTTCGCGTCGCCGAAGGCCTTGACGCCGACTTCCATGCGGCTGAACCAGGGAATGCCGCTGATCTTCACGACCGTGGCGATGACCGGCTTCGTTTGCGCCGAGAGGCTTGCGGCACCTGCGACGAGCGCAAGGCTTGCCACGGTCGCGGCGAGAAACAGCTTCTTCATGGTCACTCCCTATGTCTCCCCTTGGAATTCGGTCGCTGCGCCGGGGGATTGAGCGCAAGGACCGGTGGAATACGGCGGCACGCGCGCCGCGCGGCCGCCTCAACCGTCGGCCCGCTTTCCGGGCACGGCGGGCGCTGGTCCGCGCAAGGCCGAGAGCGCCCCGAACACGTCGTATCGGATGACGGCAAGGAAGAAGAGCAGCAGCAGACCCCACGCCAGATCGCGGAAGAAATTGGAGAATTCGAGGAAGTTGAGCAGGCTCGACAGGAGCTGCAGCGCAATCGCCGAGAGAACGACACAGACGATGCGACCTTGCCCGCCTTCCGGTTTCACGCCCGCCATGACGACGATGAGGATGGCGATGAGCAGATAGGAACTTCCGTAATCCCATTTCACGTTGACGTTTCGCGCCGCGATGATCACCCCGGCGAGGCCCGCCAGCGCGCCGGACAGCGCATAGGTTGCGATCAACATCCGTGCCTGCGCGAAGCCCGCGAAGCGGGCCGCGACGGGATTCGACCCCATCAACAGCAGCCGGATGCCGAAAGGCGTGAAGCGGAGGACGCCTCCGATCAGCGCCGCAGCGACGAGAAACAGAAGGAACGGGATCGGGATCTCGAGGACGGTGCCGCTGCCCAGGGTCTCGAGCGGGACCGGGCTGCCCGTCGACACGGCCCGTCCATTCGACAGAACCACGGCAACGCCGGTGAACAGAAGCTGGGTGCCCAGCGTGCACAAGATCGGCGTCATGCCGAAGAACGCGATCAGGAAGCCGTTGGCGAAACCGCCGGCGAGGCCCACGACGACAGCGATGACAGTGAACACGGCACTAAACGTCAGCGGAGCATCATCGACCGAAACGAGGCTTCTCGCCGCCAGCGCGGCCGCGACGCCGGCGAGGTTGGCGAGCGCGATGCCGGACAGGTCGATACCGCCGTTTCCGGACATCATGGCCAGAGATACGCCCAGTGCGAGCAATCCGAGCTCGGGAACCTGGCTCGCCATCGATTGGAAGTTGTATATGTCGACGAACACCATGCCAGCGGTCAGCGCCCCGACCACGAGGATCGCCGCGTTCGTCAGAACGAGAAAGGGAAGCTGCGGGTCGTGGCGGCGGTTCATCGCGGAAGCCGGATGCCTGGATCGGTGAGTGCCACTGAAAATAGCACTAAACATGACGGCTATCCAGAGGCCGACGCGTCATGTGAAAGGCCGCGAACTCGTATGGCAGGCGGTGGCGGGTTGCGCATCTGCAGATTGCCCGTTTCGTGATCATCGATCGGCACGTGGTGGGCGCCACGGACGAGAGCGGTGGACGCGGATCGGCGGACAGCCGATGCACGCGGACTCGAGTGACCGCCAGAGGCGCTCGATGAAGACGTTGTCGAGCCACCGTCCGCGTCCGTCCATCGAGATGCGCACGCCCGCCCCAGTCAGCACCTCGGTGAAGCGCGGGCTCGTGAACTGGCTGCCCTGATCGGTATTGACGATCGCCGGCCTGCCGAACCGCACCATGGCCTCCTCCAGCGCCTCGATGCAGACGTCCGCCTCCATGGTGTTCGACAGCCGCCACGCGAGGACCCGGCGGCTGAACCAGTCCATGATCGCGACGAGGTGGAGGAAGCCGCGTCGCATGGGGATAAAGGTGATGTCGGCGCACCACACCCGGTCGGGCCGGTCGATGACGAGGTCCCGCAGCAGATGGGGCCGGACCCGATGCTGGGGATGCCGGAACACGCAACCGTCGCATGACCCTTCGAACCGCCTGGGGAATTCTATTTCGGTCGTTCAGGGGAAAATCACTTCGGCCTTTACAGCACAACATCCGAACGGAATAAGACAAAAACTTTACCTATTCTGACGCCGATACCAAACGTCACCCCAATCATTCCTAAAGAAAATGGAAATCCCGACGATTCGGATCATGACCAACCAATGTTGATGCAGATTGGATGGCACTTGTGGATCATCGAGACCTCCCCGAGGAGGAATGAAATGGACAACAAGCTGACGGATCCAGGTGATCAGCAATCCGATCGCAGCATCAGCGGTGAGGTCGGAATGCATTCCGCGCGACACTGGCAGCCCGTTACGAACCTGCGGGAAGCCGTCGATCGCATCGTCGAGGATCTCGCATCCATGCGATACGGCCTCGGTTGGCGCAGCAGCGACCGGGGATCGCCGCCATCGGCTCTCGCCGGAATCGGCAGCGCAGCGATGGGGCCTCCCTGCGAGATCGTCGAGGAGGAGGGCGAGTATCGGTTGTCCATGGAGTTGCCGGGTTTCGCCGAGGACGAGATCGAGGTGGAGGTCGTCGGCGATGTCCTGACCATCGGCGCCGAGCATCAGGAACGGACGGAGGAACGCGCCGGCGGGCGGCGATACACCGAGCGCCGGCAGGGACGGGCCGTCCGTGCCTTTCAGCTTCCCACGGATGTCGACCGGGATGCGATCACGGCCCGATCCCGGAACGGCATCGTCACGATCACCCTGCCGAAGTCGGAGGTTGAGAAGGCGGACAGACGCCGCATCGAGATCGCCACGACATGAACATCCA
>JBIJED010000087.1:0-8785 GCA_044343785.1 Azospirillales bacterium
CGGTCCTGATCGTGCTGGCCTTCGCCCTGGCGATGGTTCTCGTGTACGCGCTCGCCGTGCCGAACGTCGGCACCATGTACCGCATGCGGTACGCGTGCTGGCAACTGGCCCTCGGCCTCGGCGCGCTCGGCTGGGCGGCCCTTCTCGCGCGGCGCTGACTGCCGGCCCGTTCCAAGAGGCCCGTTCCAAGAGGATTGCGCCCGGGGCGGGCCGCCCTATTCTGCGCGGGACCCGTCCGCCGCCCCGCACGCCCCTCCTTGTCCTCGCCGCTCGACGCAACCACCCGCCGCCTCGCGCTCCGCGTCTGGGCCGACTGGGTCCGCCCCTACCGCTGGCGGGTCGTGGTGGCGCTCGTCCTGATGGGGGCGGTGGCGCTCGCGACGGGCGCCTATCCGCTGGTCATCGACTGGACCTTCGACGCGCTGGCGGCGGGCGACGCCGGCTGGATCATGCTGGTCCCGCCGGTCATCGTGGCGGTGACGGCGGTGCGCGGCGGCCTCCTCTACGCCCAGACCGTGGCGACGGCGTGGGTCGTGAACCGGGTCGTCGCCGACCTCCAGGCGGGGCTGCACCGCCACCTTCTGGCGGCCGACCTCGCCCAGATCCAGGCGGAAGCGACGGGCACGCTCGCCGCGCGCTTCACGGTGGACGCCGAGGCGTTCCGCAACGCGCTGAACCGCACCGTCACCGGGGCGGTGCGCGACAGCCTCACGGTCGTCTCGCTGCTCGCCTCGATGCTGTGGCTCGACTGGCTCCTCACCCTCATCGTGCTCTGCGTCTATCCGGTCGCGGCCATCCCCATCGTGCGCATCGGAACCCGCCTGCGCCGCACGGCCAAGGGCCTCCAGGCGGGCTACGGCGGGCTGACGGCCCAGCTCCAGGAGGGGCTGGCCGGGGCGCGGATGGTGAAGGCCTATCGGCTGGAGGACTATCAGGCCGCCCGCGCCGGGGCGGCGTTCGACGCGCTGCGCCGCCAGTCGATGAAGGCGGTGCGCATCCGCGGCGCGCTGGAGCCGATGCTGGACGTCATCGGCGGCGTGGCGGTGGCCGCCGTCATCGCCTTCGCCGCCTGGCGCATCGGCAGCGGCACGGGCTCGGTCGGCGACTTCACGGGCTTCGTCGGCGCGCTCCTGATCGCGGCGCAGCCGGTGCGCGCGCTGGGCTCGCTCAACGCCGCCCTCCAGGAGGGGCTCGCCGCGGCGGAGCGGCTCTATGCCGTGCTCGACCGTCCCGCCACCATCGTCGACCGGCCGGGGGCCACGCCGCTCGGCCGGGCGACGGGCGCCATCGCGTTCGAGGGGGTGACCTTCGCCTATCGTCCCGGCCTGCCGGTGCTGCGCGGCCTCGACCTCGCGATCGCCCCGGGCGAAACGGTGGCGCTGGTCGGTCGCTCGGGGGGCGGCAAGTCGACCATCCTCAACCTGCTGGTCCGCCTGCACGACGTGGACGGCGGGCGGATCACGGTCGACGGGCGGGACCTGCGCGAGGCGACGATCGCGAGCCTCAGGGACAATCTGGCGTTCGTGGGGCAGGACGCGGTGCTGTTCGACGACACGGTCGCCGCCAACATCGCCTTCGGCCGGCCGGGCGCCACCCGCGGCGAGATCGAGGCCGCCGCGCGGGCGGCCGCCGCGCACGAGTTCGTCACGGCCCTGCCGCAGGGCTACGACACGCCGGTGGGCGAGGCGGGCGGGCGCCTTTCGGGCGGGCAGCGCCAGCGCCTCGCCATCGCCCGCGCCTTCCTGCGCGACGCGCCGATCCTGCTGCTGGACGAGGCGACGAGCGCGCTCGACGCGGAATCCGAACAGGCGGTGCAGGAGGCGCTCGCCCGGCTGGCGACGGGGCGGACGACGCTGGTCATCGCCCACCGCCTCTCCACCGTCCGCGCTGCCGACCGCATCTGCGTGGTGGAGGAGGGCCGTGTGATCGAGCAGGGGACCCACGCGGCGCTGCTGGCCCGGGGCGGCCGCTACGCGGACCTGCACGCGATACAGTTCGCGGGGTAGGGGTTGCGTATCCCGGCCCCGTTGGACAATATCTTGTCCAGACGGAGGGCGCGATGGATGTCTGCACCTACTCGGATCTGCGCGAGAACCTCAAGGCCCGGCTCGACGCCGTGTGCGACGGCCGCACGCCGCTGCTCGTCACGCGCAAGAACGGCGCCGACTGCGTCATCCTCGACAAGCACGAGTACGACGGTCTGGTCGAAACGCTGCATCTCCTCCGCTCGCCCGCGAACGCCGCGCGGCTCCTGAAGGCCGTCGCTCAGGCCGAGGCCGGCGACCTCGTCGAGCACGATCTCGCCGACGACGCCTTACCCGGGCCCGTCGCGGCGGAATGATGCTCTCGTGGAGCCCCGGTGCGTGGGAGGATTACCTCCACTGGCAGTCGACCGACCGGGCCGTCCTCGCCCGGTTGAACGACCTGATCCGCGACGTGCGCCGATCGCCCTTCCAGGGCATCGGAAAGCCGGAACCGCTCAAGGGCGACCTGCGTGGATGGTGGTCGCGGCGGATCACCGGGGAGCACCGCCTCGTGTACCGGGTCGTGGGGGAGGGCGCGGAACGACGGGTCGAGATCGCCCAGTGCCGCTATCACTACTGATCGGCTATTCCCGCTTCAGCAGGTCGTCGTACAGCACGTCCGCCCAGCGCTGGGAGCGGAAGCGGCGCTTCATGTCGACGGGGTCGTAGACCGTCTCGACCCAGGTCATGAAGTCCTCGCCCGTCCGGTCGCGGTGGACCCTGTATTCGTCGAGGAAGCGGTCAAGGACGCCGGCCTTGGACTGGCGCACGTGGCCGTAGCGCCAGGAGAGCTGTGCCTGCGCCTCCTCCACCGGCCGGCCCTCGCCGACCATCAGGTAGAGCGCCGACATCATCCCCGCCCGGTCCGAGCCGACCTTGCAATGCAGGAGCGCGGGGTACTCGATCCGCCCGAACAGGTCCTTCAGCCCGCGGATCGCCTCCTTGGACGGCGGCTCGCGCGAGCGGATCGGATAGTCGACCAGCGCGATGCCGTGCCGGCGGCACGCCTCGACCTCCATCAGGTAGGCCGCGCAGTCGCGCACGCCCCGCAGGTTCACGATCGTCCTGATGCCCTTGTCGGCGAGGCCGCCGATCTGCCCGGCCGTCGGCTGGTTCGAGCGCCACATGCGGTCCGACACCGGGAACCGGTTCGACCAGACGAGGCGGAAGACCGAATGGTCGACGAACAGCGCCTCCAGATGGCCGAGCAGGCGCTGGCGCCGGGTGGCCATGTCGCCGCGCGCACGCTTCAGCCCGTTCGCCAGCCGTGCCGCCCAGGTGCGCACCGGGTGGCGCCGCTTGTGCGGGACGACGGGGGTTTGGGGCGTGGTGACGGGTTCGAGGCTCATGGGAATCCCGTGTGGCAGGCGAGATTATATCGGTCGCCGCCGCCGCGGCGCAACGGCACCCGTCTCCGGCGCGCCCGTCCTCACCCCACCGCGAGCCGCGCGGCCTGCGTCTCGGTCCGCGTTGCCTTGAGGAAACCGGCCAGTTCCGTGCCGCCGGTGCCCACCGCCTTCTCGTCGCGGGCCATGTTGATGATGTAGCGCACGGCGATGCCGGTGTGCGCCTTGCGCAGCCCGTCGACCGCGTCGACCGCACCGTCGTAGGCGTCGCGCGCCGCCCCGCCCGCCCGGGCGCACAGGTCGCGCACCGACGCGCCCTCGCCCAGCGCCGACAGGAACCGCCGGTGCCCCGGCGTCATGTAGCGCCGCATGTCGGTGAGGAAGCGCGACGTGTCGTGCCCGTCGTGAACGATGCCCAGCGTCACGTCGATCGCCTGGACGAGGGCCGACTGCGCCGCGCTGCCGCCGGCGTAGGGACGGGGGCGGAGGTCGTCCGCACCTTCGTACACGAGGCCGGGGGCGGGCCAGCTCGCCACCCACGGGCGGACGCGGTGATAGAACGCCCAGGGCGCGCACCATTCGGCCGTCCGCTCCAGCATCGCCGTCATCCGGTCGGTGGCGGCGGCGACCCGGCCCAGAAGCGGCACCAGCGCCTCGGCGTCCCCGGCGGCGGCCATGCGCTCGGCGGCGATCATGGCCGGGATCGCGTCGCGCCCCTCCAGTTCCACGCCCAGCGCGATCTGGAAGAACCAGCGCTCGTCCGCCCCGCCCAGGAAGCGGACGGGCGTGTCGAGATTGTCGAGCGCCGCGGGTGCCGAAGGGTCGACCCGGCGCCAGTTGTGGAGGGTCGAGGCGTAATGGAAGATCGGGACCCGCCCCATCCGCTCCGCCAGCAGGATCAGCGGCCGGCCGACGGACGCCGGCACCCGGCGCGCGGGCTCCGCCCCGCCCCAGACGAAGGCCGAGGCCATGTAGACGAGGAGCAGCAGCCCGCGCTCCTCCTCCCGCCGGCCCGAAAGGCCCGCGGGGTCGAGAACGGGCATGGTCTCGATCGCCGCCCGCGCGCGGCCGGTGACGAGCAGCGCCGGCAGGTCCGCCCCCACCCTGTCCCAGACCGCGAACGCGTCGGGAAGGCGGGGGAGCGGATCCTCCCCGGGCAGGAACCCGTTGGCGGGGTCGAGGTCGAAGGCGGCGAGGTCGGCGAAGGCGTCGGTCACGGCCCGTGTCCGGTCGGTCAGGAAGTTCGTTCATTATCCGCCCGCGGGCGGGTCCGGAGCAATGGGCAGGGGGCCTGATTGAAGGCCGATCCGCCGTTTGCTACCCTCACGCGTGCCCCGCAGCCGGAACAGGTGTGGAACATGTCGGTCCTTCCGCTGGGAACCGCCGAAACGCTCGTCGGAGCGCTTGTCGTCTTCGCCTTGCTGCTGGTCCTGCTGGGCGTCAAGACGGTGCCGCAGGGACGCAACGACACGGTCGAGCGCTTCGGCCGCTACACGCGGACGCTGCAGCCGGGCCTCGGCATCATCGTGCCGGTGATCGAGCGCATCGGCATGCGCCAGAGCATGATGGAAACCGTGCTCGACGTGCCCTCGCAGGAGATCATCACCAAGGACAACGCCATGGTGACGGTGGATGGCGTCGTCTTCTACCAGGTGCTGGACGCGGCCCGCGCCTCCTATGAGGTGACGAACCTGACCCAGGCGATCCTGAACCTGACGATGACCAACGTCCGTACGGTCATGGGATCGATGGACCTCGACGAACTCCTGTCCCAGCGCGACCAGATCAACGGCCAGCTGTTGCGGGTGGTCGACGAGGCGACGGCCCCCTGGGGCGTCAAGATCACCCGCATCGAGATCCGCGACATCCAGCCGCCGCGCGACCTCGTGGACAGCATGGCCCGCCAGATGAAGGCGGAGCGCGACCGCCGCGCCTCGATCCTGGAGGCCGAGGGCCAGCGCCAGTCGGCCATCCTGCGGGCGGAGGGCGAGAAGCAGGCGGCGATCCTGCGTGCGGAAGGGGCGCGGGAGGCGGCCTTCCGCGACGCCGAGGCGCGCGAGCGACTGGCGGAGGCGGAGGCGAACGCCACCCGCCTCGTCTCGGAGGCGATCGCGGCCGGGAACGTGCAGGCCCTCAACTACTTCGTGGCGCAGCAGTACGTGGAGGCCCTGAAGGCGGTGGCGACGGCGCCGAACCAGAAGCTGCTGATGCTGCCGGTCGAGGCGGCGAACGTGATCGGCGCCATCGGCGGGATCGCCGAGATCGCCCGCGCCGCGTTCCCGGCCGACGCGACGGCGGCGCCCGCCGCCCGTCGCGGCAGCGTGCCCGGCGCCGGCTGATCCTCATGCCCGACCTCACCCCCTGGCACTGGTTCGTGCTGGCAGCACTCCTCGTCGGGGCGGAGATGGTGGTGCCCGGCGCCTTCCTGGTCTGGATCGGGGCGACGGCGGCCGTCGTCGGCCTCGTGGCGCTCGCCGTGCCGGCTCTCGGCACGATGGCGGCGCTGGCGCTGTTCGCCGTGCTGGCCATCGCCTCCATCGCCGGGGCGCTGGCGTTGCGCCGGCGCGGGCGGCCGTCGTCGAACGCGCTGAACGACCCGATGGGCCGCCTGATCGGCACGACGACGGTGCTGGAGACGGCGATCGTCAACGGCCACGGTCGCGCCCGCGTGGCCGACGGGGCGTGGAACGTGACCGGCCCCGACCTGCCCGAGGGCACGCCGGTGCGGATCGTCGCCGTCACGCGGGCGGGGCTGACGGTCGAGCCGATCTGACGCCGCCCCGTCAGCCGCCGGGCCGGCGCCGCAGGAGCATCGGATCGACGACCCCGGGGAAGCAGCCGAGCGAGGTGGGGAACGTCCCGGTCAGGTGATCGTGGTAGACCGACGTCACCATCCCGTCCGGCTGGGGCGCCGGACCCGTGTGCCCGTGGCATTCGTCGAGGTCGGCCTCGGCGTTCCGCCGGTCGGCCTCGGCGTTCCGCCGGTCGGCCTCGAGCGCGTTGAAGATTGCGACACCGGTGACCGTGATCCCGATCGTGCCGAAGGGCAGGCAGCCCGGGGTGGGCGCGGCCGGCAACGCGAGGGGCACCGTGCGCCCGGCGATCCGGCATGCCTTCAGTAAGGGCAGACGATCCGTCTCGTCGCCGATCGGACGATTGATCAGGACCGGGAACGATCGAGTTCTCCGCGGTCCGATCCGGTCGTGAACGCCGCGATCCTGGCGACGGCGGCGGCCACGTCCCCGAGCAGCCGGGCGGTCCGCTCAGAAGACATCGGCCCGGTCGTCGCCGCGCGCGAAGGAGCCGAACAGCATCAGTCGGCGGATGCCGGCCGCCCCGATCCGCGTCCGGTTCTCCCGCAGCCCCGCGACGAGAACGTCGACCGACGATGCCGCCATCCCCGCCCCCTCACATCCGGACCGCGTCCGTCCGCACCGCCTTCAGGTCGAAGGCCGCCGCGATCAGGGCCTTGGTGTAGTCCTGCTGGGGTGCTTCGAAGATCTGGCGGGTGGTGCCCTGTTCCACCACCTTGCCGTCCTTCATCACGATCACCTCGTTCGACAGCGCGCGGACCACCTTCAGGTCGTGGCTGATGAACATGTAGGCGAGGCCGTGTTTGGACTGGAGGTCGCGCAGGAGGTCGACGATCTGCGCCTGCACCGACATGTCGAGTGCGGAGGTCGGCTCGTCCAGCACGACGAACTTCGGCTTCAGCACCATGGCCCGCGCGATGGCGATGCGCTGGCGCTGGCCGCCGGAGAACTCGTGCGGATAGCGGTGGCGCATGGCGGGGTCGAGGCCCACCTCCTCCAGCGCCTGGGCCACCGCCCGGTCGCGGTCCGAGCCTGAGCCGATGCCGTGGATCTTCAGCCCCTCGGCGATGATCTGCCCGACCGACAGGCGCGGGCTCAAGGAGCCGTAGGGGTCCTGGAAGACCACCTGCATCTGCCGGCGCAGCGGGCGCATGCCCGACGGGCCCAGCCCCTGCACGCCCTTGCCGTCGAAGAAGATGCCGCCCTGGCTCTCGGTCAGGCGCAGGATGGCGAGGCCCAGCGTGGTCTTGCCCGACCCGCTCTCGCCCACCACGCCCACCGTGTGCCCCGCGCGCACCGACAGGCTGATGCCGTCCACCGCCTTCACGTAGTCGACCGTGCGTCGCAGGATGCCGGCCTTGATGGGGAAGTGGACCTTGATGTCGTCGGCCTTCATCACCGTCGGCGCGTCGGGGGACGGCGGGTCGACCGCCCCCTTCGGCTCCGCCGCCAGCAGGCGTTGGGTGTAGGGGTGCTGCGGGCTCTCGAACAGGCGCCTGGCGTCCGCCTGCTCCACGATCTCGCCCTTGTTCATCACGCAGACCCGGTCCGCCATCTTGCGGACGACGCCGAGGTCGTGGGTGATGAGCAGCAGCGCCATGCCGAAGCGGGCCTGAAGGTCCTTCAGCAACTCCAGAATCTGCGCCTGGATCGTCACGTCCAGCGCGGTCGTCGGCTCGTCGGCGATCAGGAGGTCGGGCTCGTTCGCGAGCGCCATCGCGATCATCACGCGCTGGCGCTGGCCGCCGGACATCTCGTGCGGATAGGCGCCGAGGCGGCGTTCGGCGTTGGGGATGCCCACCAGATTGAGGAGTTCCAGCGTGCGGGTCCGCGCCTGCGCCCGGCCCATGCCCTTGTGCAGGAACAGCGTCTCGGTGATCTGCTTCTCGATCGTGTGGAGCGGATTGAGCGAGGTCATCGGCTCCTGGAAGATCATCGCGACGCGGTTGCCGCGCACCTGCCGCAGCGCCTTCTCGTCGGCACCCACCAGCTCCGTCCCGCGGAACCGGATCGAGCCCTTGGGGTGCCGCGCGACCGGATAGGGCAGGAGTTGAAGCACCGACAGCGCGGTCACCGACTTGCCCGACCCGCTCTCGCCCACCAGCGCCAGCGTCTCGCCCTTGGCGATGGAGAAGCTCACCCCGCGCAAGGCCGCGATGGTCGCGACGGAGGTGCGGAACTCGACCGCGAGATCGGTGACGTCGAGGAGCGGCTCGGCCATGGGACCTCCGGATGCGCGTGTCAGCCGAGACCCTTGCGCGGATTGAAGGCATCGCGCAAGGCCTCGCCGATGAAGACGACGAGGGTGAGGGTGATCGCGATGACGAAGAACCCCGTCAGCCCCAGCCACGGGGCCTGGAGGTTCGCCTTGCCCTGGTTCAGCAGCTCACCCAGGGACGGCGAGCCCGGCGGCAGGCCGAAGCCGAGGAAGTCGAGCGCCGTGAGCGCGGTGATGCCGCCCGCCATGTTGAAGGGCAGGAAGGTGAGGGTGGCGACCAGCGCGTTGGGCAGCACGTGGCGCACCATCACCGCCGCGTCGCCGGCCCCCAGCGCCTTGGCCGCGCGGACGTAGTCGAGGTTGCGGGCGCGCAGGAACTCGGTG
>JBIJED010000086.1:0-8785 GCA_044343785.1 Azospirillales bacterium
CCGCGGACGGTCACCGCCGACGACGTGGATAGGGCGCTGGAGGACGGCGACCGCGTGGTGATCCTCTCCGAGGGAGACGTCCGCGACGCCGCGGCGGACGCCGGGCCGCCGGGCGCCGGATCCGGGCCGCACCGCTGGCCGGGTCGCTGGGTGACGGTCACGGGTGCCGTGGGCCGGCCCGGGCGCCTGCCCGTCGGCGGGCCGGTGCCGCTGGCGATGCTCGTCGACGCGGCGGGCGGCCCGGCGCCGGACGCCCGGACCGACGTGGTTCATCTCGCGACGGAGGCGGGCGCCCGCACCGTCGATCTCGCGCGCGCCGGGGACGATCCCGTCGGTCCGGGCACGACGGTCCGGATCGCCGCACGCGCCGCAACGGTCGTGCCGGGGGCGGTCGCGGTCGACGGCGCGGTGCTTCGCCCCGGCGTCCACGACCTCGCGGTCGGCGACACGCTCGCGGACCTCCTGGAGAGAGCCGGCGGCCCCGCCGCAGGCGCCGACCTCGCGGGCCTCGCCCTGTCGCGCCCGGGAGCCGACGGGACCCGCCGCCGGGTCGTCCTGGAGCCGGGGGATCGTGGCCGCGACGTGATCCTCGAGGCGGGCGACGCCGTCTTCGTTCCCACGCGCCGGGCGACGGTGACCGTCGAGGGGGCGGTCCACGCGACGGTCATGCTTCCCCACGTCGCCGGCAAGCCGGCCGGACGCTATCTCGCGGAGGCCGGCGGACCGACCCGGGTGGCCGACCGTGACGCCATCCGCGTGGTGCTTCCCGACGGGCGCGCGGTCTCGCCGCGGGACGCCGGCGATGGGGAGATCCCGCCGGGGTCGACCATCGTCGTGCCGCGCGATCCCCGGGTGCGCGACGATGCGCCGTTGCTCCGGATGCTGGCCGCCCTCCTCGCACGGTTCGGCCGCCCGGACGGATCGCCATGACGGACGCCGGCACCGTCGCCGCCGCGACGCTCGTCAGCGTGGTCACGGTGGTCAGGAACGATCGCGTCGGGTTCCTCGCGACGTGGGCCAGCCTTCGGGCGCAGGGCTTCCGCGGGTTCGAATGGATCGTCGTCGCCGGGACGTCGTCGGACGGGACCGACGGGGCGATCGCGGACGCGGTGGCGGCCGGCGAGGTCACGCATCACGTGCCCGGCGTCGACGGCGGTCCCTATCGCGGCATGAACCGGGGTGCCGATCTCGCCACCGGACGGTTCCTCCTCTTCCTCAACGCCGGCGACCGGCTGGCCGACGCCGACGTGCTCGACCGGGTCGCGGCCCGCCTTGCGGCCGGAGGCGTCGATCTCCTCTACGGAGACCATGTCGCCGAGCGCGACGACGGCACGGCCCGCCTCGTTCCGGCGCTTTCTCCCGATTCGATTGCCAGCCGAATGTTCACGAGCCACCAGTCCATCCTTTATGCGGCGTGGCTCGTCCGCCGCTTCGGCTTCGATCCGCAGTATGCAGTCGCCGCCGACTATGTGCTGACGTTGCACGCTTTGATGGGGACGATCCGGGTCGTCGGGGTGCCCTACCCCATCAGTCTGATCGCACCCGCAGGTATCTCCGCCCGACGGGCCCTGCGGGGACGTGTGGAACAGGCCCTCGCAAGGCGTCGTATCCTTCGGCACTCCTTGGTTCGGGTCGCCTGCATCTTCCTCCTGCAGACCGCCGCATGGCGGCTACGCGGCGTCGCTCCCCGCCTATACGAAAGGATGAGGCGCCATCGCAGGATGCAGAGATCGCCTTGGGTTTGATGGCTAACGATTTGATTGCGGTTACGAGTGGTTGTATTTCAACCTTGTTGGGCCGACGGAAACAGTATACATCGGGAAAGTAACCGTCGCGGTTGCCGGCGGAGAAGGCATGAAAGGTCTATCCATGAAGGCACCTTTAGCGTCCGCCCACACGATCTCGCGGCGCGGTGAAGGCCCGAACCCGATCGACATCCACGTCGGGCAGAAGCTGCGTCTGCGACGGACCCTGCTTGGTCTCAGCCAGGAGAAGCTGGGAGAGGCGGTCGGGATCACGTTCCAGCAGCTGCAGAAGTACGAGCGCGGCGCGAACCGCATCAGCGCGTCCCGCCTGTTCAACCTCTCGCAGGTTCTCGACGTGCCGGTGACCTATTTCTTCGAGGATCTGCCGCCTCCGGGCGACACGCTGGATCGGCTGGAGACGGACCATGTCGAGGGCGACGAGATGGACGCGATGGCCCGGCGGGAGACGCTGGAGCTCGTGCGCGCCTATTTCCGCATCGTCGACGGCGGTGTCCGCAAACGGACGTTCGAACTCGTGAAGGCGCTCGGCGGCGACCGCACGGACGCCATCTGACCCGCGATCAGCGGCGGCGGGCCTCCGCGTCCGTCGCGCGCTTCACGTCGATCATCCAATAGTAGACCGCGCGGGCCATCGCGTAGTGGATCCCGGCCCGCCCGTCGAGGAAGCCGAGACACCACGCGTAGCTGTCGAGGAACGCGAGCAGCGGTCGCGCGGGCAGCCGGGCGACGATCCGCTTCAGCCTGCGACGAAGACCGGTCTCCGTCGCGACCAGATCGGGAAGCCGGTCGCCATCTTCCATCCGTGCCGCCCAGTCCGAGTAGCGGTTGTGCCGGGCGATCCAGGCCGCGAAGCGTTCGGCGTCACGGTGGAGGATCGGCGGACGGATGGTGCCGACGCGGCCGTCGACCTTCGGCTGATAGTGGCCCTCCACCTCCCACATGGTCGCCACGTCAAGATCGTCGACCGGCAGGAAGCGGCATCGGCGACGGTCGAGCAGCGCGATCTTGCGATGGGGGC
The DNA here is from genome assembly GCA_044343785.1 of Azospirillales bacterium. GTDB lineage: Bacteria > Pseudomonadota > Alphaproteobacteria > Azospirillales > Azospirillaceae > CANGXM01. Next base: position 2,785 of record JBIJED010000086.1, read on the forward strand.
GGCCGAACCGCAGCCGGCGCCCCAGCATCGTCGGCCGGGCCGTGATCCATGCGGCGGCGATGTCGCCGGCTCCGATCGCCCCGCCCACCGCGTCGATGAAGGCGTCGTCGAGGCGTTCGTCCGCGTCGACGAGCAGCACCCAGTCGACCGAGAACGGCAGGGTGTCGAGACACCATTGCTTCTTCTTCGGATAGGCGCCGTTCCAGCGGAACGGGACGACGGTCGCGCCCATCGCCGCGGCGAGGCCGGGCGTCGCGTCCGCGCTCGCGCTGTCGACGACGAAGACCTGGGCGAAACGCCCGCCGATCGACGCGAGACAGCCGACCACGTTCGCCGCCTCGTCCCGCGTCATCACCACGGCCGCCGCCGGGATCGGCCGGCCGGTCATCGGTCACCCCGCCGACGGACGACGCCGACGAAGAGCCCCGCCGCGAAGCCGCCGAGGGCGGCGACGGCCAGGACGACGACCGGATCGGGGTCGTCGGGCCGAAGCGAGGCGACCGGGCCATGGACGAAGGCGATTGCGTGGGGCCGATCGGCCGCGAGGAGGAGGCGGCGGCGCTCCTGCTCCTCGAGGAGCGCCGAAAGGGCGAGCCGGCGGTCGGTGGGGCCGGACCCGTCCGCCAGCAGCCGGCCCAGATGCGCGATCAGCGCCTCCGCCTCGCCCTGCGCCGACCGGCGCAGCCGCGCGTCCGCGCCCGCCACGGAGAGGGCGATCACCATTTCCGCGACCCGCGGATCGGCGTGTCGGTAGGTGATGCGCCGGAGTCCCGGCTGGGCGGTGGGCTCGATGTGGAAGCGGGTCCGCAGATGGGACCCGAGACGGTCAGCGTCCGGCCGTTCGGCGACCGTCCTGCCGGCGAGCGACGCGACCATCGCCGCCGCCGCCGCGACGGGCCCGCCGACTGTCCCCTCGCCGAGCACCGACCCGAGCAGCCCCGGCCGCGCGGCGAGATCGTCGGCCAGCAGCCCTCCCGCCAGGAGTTCCGTCGCCCGCAGGAATGGCACGCCACCTGCGGCCGCCTCGTCGGAAAGGCGCCCCTCCGGCCGGCCGGCGCGGTCACCCGGAAGCGCGACCCCGGGCGCCGGCCCGACGACCGCCACCGCGCTGTGTCGCGGCTCGGTCGAACGGAGCCAGACCACGCCGGCCACGAGGGCGAGTGCGGTCGCGACGAGGCAAGACAGGGCGGGCGCGAGGGGGGCGTTCACGGGACGGGCGGCGGCGGGCGACGAGGCGGGCATGGGCGTTCGATATACACTTGTCGATTGTCGTTCCAGCGCCGTTGCACGCACAGATGCCAGAAGGGCCAGGACGAGACCGAAGGTCAGGAACTTGTGGCTCGTGTGGACGGTCAGCCCGATCGCCAGGGTGGGGAGCGCGGCGAGGACCGGCGCGGGCGCCCGCGACAGACCCTTCCGCACGACCGGTGCGGCGAGCACGATCACGAGGACGCCTCCCGCCACGGCACCGGACAGCCCCGACTTGACGATCAGGTGGACCGGCAGCCCGTGGGCGTAGCGCACCGGATCACCGCCCGTCGCAGGGTTGACGAAGAGCGCCCCCCACCCCTGGCCGAAGAGCAGGCCGAGCGGACCGTCGGCGGCGGTCGCGATGGCCGCGGCGAGTTCCGCGGGTCGGGCGTTCAACCCGACCGAGGCCGTCTTCCGGAGAAGGCCGTCGAACGCGGCGACCGGCCGGTCGGCGAGGCCGGCGACCGCGGCGGCCGACAGGGCGACGATCGCGAACGCGAGCCGCCCGCGCGCCGTCGGGCCGACGGCCGAGACCATCGCCGCGACCGCGACGGCGACCACGCCCGCCCGGTGACCGGCGGCGAGCAGAACGCCGAGGATGCCGATGGCCGGCACCGACGCGGCGACGGCGGCGAGACCGCCGGCCCGCAGCGCGACCACGGTCGCGAGCGCCGCGGCGAACGCCACCGACGGATCGTTCAGGAGCAGGGCGGCGCCCCACGGCGGATATGGGATCCCGCCCCTCGGCAAGGGCACGTGCAGCCCCGTCGCGACCCGCAAGGCGATGGCCGCGCCGGCGAACGCGAGCCCCGCCGCGAGCCAGCCGACCATCCGGTCCGCATCCGCAGCCGGCGGAAGAATCAGGGCAAGGGCGAGAAAACACAGCGGGACGAGATCACGGACCATGTCCCCGGACGGGGTTCCAGTGCCGGCCGCGAGAAGCAACGGCGGCCACAGGAGAAGATGGAACGCGACCATGGCCGGGCGCGGCACCGGATCGGCCGGCGGATCGGCCGGCGGATCGCCCGGGCCCCGCCGGCGAAGCAGCAGGAGACCGATGGCCCGGCGCCAGTCGACCGCCGCCGCCAGAAGCAGGCCGACCACGAGTTCGACCGGACCCACGGCGGGCGGCGCCGTCTCCCCCGCGATGCCGTGCATCACGCAGGCGGCGAAGAGAGCGACCGGTCGGAGGCGGGCGACGTCTGGCGGGCGGCGGCGATCCATCCGGCGACCGTGCCATCCCCGCCGCCGGGGCGCCACCTGGAGGTGCATCAGAGGAGGGAGCTTCTCGGCCTGCGCGAGGACCGCGACCACGCCCATTCGATCATCGCGGCGACGAGGCGCTCCAGATGCGGGCGCAGGAGGCTGGCCCCCTCGTCGCGGAAGGCCCAGGGCGGCCCCGCATCCATGTAGAGGTCCCGCACGATGTCGAACTGCACCGCATGGATTCCCGACGCCGGATCGGCGTGCCGGCGCACGGTGAATCCGCCGGAGAGCGTTCCGTCCCGTTCGGCCGCGAGCCCCTCGGCCGCCCCGAGGACCCCCATCACCCGCCGCAGGAGTGCCGGATCGCAGGTGGCGCCGCCGGCCGTACCGATCATGAGGTCCGGAAGGTCGGGTGCGAAGCCGCGGGAGACCGAGTGCGCGTCGAGCAGCACCGCGACGCCGAACCTGTCGCGGATGCGGGCGAGTTCGGCGGACAACGTCGCGTGATAGGGATCCCAGAACGCCGCCCGGCGCGCCACGCGCTCGGCGGCGTCGGGCGGTCGGCCGTCCGCGTAGATCGCCTCGCCCGCGAAGGTCGTCGTCGGCCACGCCCCGCCGGGGCCCGCCACCGCGTCGTCGACGGCCAGGTTCAGGTCGACCACCGTCCGCGCGATCGTCGCGACGATCCACCCGGCCCCGAGCGCCGGGGCGAACTGATAGAGCCGGTCGAGATGGCGGTCGGCGTCGACCAGCGCGCGGCCGACGTCCGTCATCCGCCGTGCGACGCCGTCCGGGATCGTCAGCCCGGCATGGGGAAAGCTCAGGAGGACGGGCGTTTCGCCGGTCTGGAACCGGTAGGGATGCGCCACGATGCGTCTCGCCGGCCGCGGGGTCCGTGACGGTTCTGCGACGCCGGTCCTTAGCGGTCAACAGATCTTTCTTGCACTGCAACACGGCGGAGGCGGTGTCGAGGGACGGGCGACGTCAGGCCTCGTCGTCCTCCTCCTCGGCGACGTGATCGGCCATGTCGGAGAGGACGCGGCGGATGTGCTCGTCGGTGATGAGGTAGTAGACGCGGTTTCCCCGTCGCTCCGCCTGGATGAGCCGGCCGGCGCGCAGAAGACGCAGATGGTGGCTCACCAGAGACGGCGAGAGCCCGAGTTCGGACGCCATCTCCCCGACCGAGACCGGCTCGCTCAGGCACGACAGGATGATCTTCAGGCGCGAGGGATCGCTCATCAGCCGGAACATGTCCGCGAGTTCGCTGGTCTTGTCGTCCGACAGGCGAAGGCGGCCGGTGCGGTGGGAGACGGGCTTCAGCATCGGGGCGTCCATGTTCGGCCGCGCGGCGGGGCCGGCCCTGCGACTATAGACCACCCTCCGCCCCTCCGCACGCGGGCTTCAAGGCCCCGACGCGGCACTTACCTCCTTGGCATGCGACCGAATCTTGCCTCGCCCCTCCAGATCGTCTGGTTCAAGCGCGACCTGCGGGTGGCGGACCATGCCCCGCTCGCCGAGGCGGCGCGTCGCGGCCCGGTGCTCCCGCTCTACGTGGTGGAACCGGACCTCTGGTCCGGCCCCGACGCCTCCGGGCGCCAGTGGGCCTTCGTTCGCGAGGCGCTCGAAGCCCTGCGGGCCGATCTCGCGGCGCTCGGCCCGCCCCTCGTGGTGCGGACGGGCGAGGTGGTCCGCGTCCTCGAGGGGCTCGGGCCCTTCGAGGCGCTGTGGAGCCACGAGGAGACCGGCAACGCCTGGACCTATCGGCGCGACCGGACCGTCGGCGCCTGGTGCCGGGCGCGGGGCGTCGTCTGGAACGAGATGCCGCAGTCCGGCGTCGTCCGCCGCCTGCGCTCGCGCGACGGGTGGGCCCGCCGGTGGGAGGGCCGCATGACGTCCGCCCCCGTCCCGCCGCCCGAAGCCCTGCCCCCGCTGTCCGGCGTCGACCCCGGCGCGATCCCGGACGTGCCGCTCCTCGGCCTCGCCACCGATCCCTGTCCCGGACGGCAGCCCGGCGGCCGGGTGGCCGGGACCGCGACGCTGCGCGGTTTCCTCGGCGATCGGGGCCGGACATACCACCGCGACCTGTCGAGCCCGGTGACCGCGTTCCACGGCTGCTCCCGCCTGTCGCCGCACCTCGCCCACGGCACGCTGTCGATGCGGGAGACGGTGCAGGCGGCCCGCGCGGCGCTGGCCGAAGCCGACCCTGTGCGCCGGCGCGCGATCGGCGCGTTCGTCGAACGCCTCCACTGGCACTGCCACTTCATCCAGAAGCTGGAGAGCGAGCCCGGCCTCGAGGTGCGGAACGCCCACCCGGCCTACGACGGCCTGCGCGACGGTCCGGCCGACGTGGGCAAGCTGGCGGCCTGGGCGAGGGGCGAGACCGGCTGGCCGCTCGTCGACGCCTGCATGCGCGCGCTGATCGCCACCGGCTGGATCAACTTCCGCATGCGGGCCATGCTGGTCGCCGTCGCCAGCTACCATCTCTGGCTCCCCTGGCGGGACACGGGCCTGCATCTCGCCCGGCTCTTCACCGACTACGAGCCGGGCATCCACTGGAACCAGATGCAGATGCAGAGCGGCACGACCGGCATCAACACGATCCGGATCTACAACCCGGTCAAGCAGTCGCAGGACCACGATCCGCAGGGGCGCTTCATCCGTCGCTGGGTCCCGGAACTGGCCCGCGTCCCCGACCACGCGATCCATACGCCCTGGACGCTGGACCGTACCGGGCAGGTGGATGCTGGCTGCCGCATCGGCACCGATTATCCGCCGCCCATCGTCGACCATCTGGAGGCCGCGCGCGCGGCGCGGGACCGGGTCTGGGCGGTGCGGCGCGGCGGCGCCTTCGCCAGCGAGGCCGACAGGATCCAGGAGACCCACGGCAGCCGCCGCAGCGGACTGCCCCCGTCGAACCCCACCCGGCGGCGCAACGCCGATCCGGGCCAGACCGTGCTGGACCTCTGATGCCGAGGATGCGACGAAAGGCCGATCTGCCGACGAAGACCTGCGTGGCCTGCGGCCGGCCGTTCGCGTGGCGCAAGAAGTGGGAGACGGTGTGGGACGAGGTCCGCTACTGCTCGGACGCCTGCCGGCGCGGAAAGGTGCCCCGGCGCGAACCGGCCCCGCGCGACCGGCCGCACTGACGGGGCGATCCCATGACCGGTGAGGCCGACACGGCACCACGTCCGTTCGGCCGGGCGGTGCACGTGGCGCCCGAGGGGTTCGTCGCCGACCTTCTGGCCGAACTCGGCCCCGGCTGCGAGGCGCACGGGCGCCTCGTGTTCGCGCCGGACCGCGCGGCACCGCCCGCCTGGGCGCACGCGACGTGGATCGACCCCGTGCTGATCCCGATCGCGTCCATCAAGGACGGCGCGCGCCGGCTGAAGGCGATCCAGCGGAACTGGCACCTGCACCCGATCGCGCACTTCCGGCGGGCGGAGCTGATCGCGGGGCTCCTGCCACACGTCTCGGCCAAACCCCTCGCCTTCCCCGCGGACCCGCCGGCAGCACCGCTCGGCGCCTGGACGCTGCTGGAACCGGA